>JBARNF010001086.1:0-8780 GCA_049802835.1 Bradyrhizobium sp. | reverse complement strand
GGCTGCTTGGCGTGAAGTAGCGGCGGCTCAGTCGTCGGAGCGACTGAGCGCCCGCGCCAGCGCCTTGTCCGGCTCGCCGGCCGCAGGACGCGCGCGGCGCGGCGACAGCTCGCGCTGCGCGATCTGCCGGCGCTCGAGGATCCGTTTCACATAGGCGACGTTGGCGCTGGCCTGCTCGGGCGGCAGCCCGGCCCGCGCAATGGTCTCGGCCTCGCTCATGCGGCCCTGCAGACCGACGATGACGGCAAGATTGATCCTGACCCGCGGGCTCGCTTCCGGTTGCGCCGTGGCCTTGCGCAGCTGCTCCTCGGCCTTCGGCAACTCGTTGGAGAGCGCATAGGACAGGCCGAGATTGGAGAGCACCGAGGGATCGTCGGGGGCGATCTTCAGCGCGGTCATGTAGTATTGCCGCGCCTCCTCGTTGCGTCCCATCTGGTCGAGCGTGGCGCCCTGCGCCGACAAGATGCGCCAGTCGGGATCCTCAGGCGAATGCGCCCGGCTCAGCACGTCGAAGGCCTGCTGGAAATTGCCGTTGTCTGCCAGCGCCCGGCCGTAGCCGGCGAGAAGCACCTTGTTGCCGGGGTTGGCGATGTTCGCCTGCTCCAGCACGGCGACAGCCTGCGAGCGCTGCCCGGTCGCGCGCAACGCGCTGCCGTAACGCAGCGCGATGTCGGGATCGTTCGGAGTGGCACGGAAGCGCTCGCGGAGCTGGTCGAGATCAGCACGCGGATCGGCTGCGGCCGGACGGCTCTTGTCGGACGCACCGCCCAACGCCCCGGTGACCTCCTGGAGATCGGTGGTCTGGCAGGCGCCGAGACCAAGCAGCACGACCGCGAAAGACAGCGCAAACGCGGCCGGCCGCAGGACATGGGAAGAGCAAGAGGGCCGCGCACGCATGCAACTGAACTACTTCAGGACCAGATGCCGGCACGATGCCGGATTAACCCTAAAGTCCCGTTAAGCGCGGACGGCCGGCCGCCTCAATCGACGAACTCGGCGCCGAATTCGCAGCCGATGCGCCACGCCAGCCGGCATTTGCGCGAATGGTCGGGCCCGAAGACGATCGTGAACTGCGGAGGAATCTCGACGAATTCAGCGATCACCTTGACGCCGCCGTTGGAAATGTCCGTGATCGTGCAGTCCCGCGGCAGGTTCCCGGTCCCCCACTGGATCTTCGCGATCCTCCTGCACAGCCGACGATCGCTTTTGCGACGGTTCGCCAACATCTCGATGTCTCACCCGCTTCTAGTCCATTCGTAGAAGCTACTTTTAGCGAGGAAACATTGGGATCTGGCTAGCGCGAAGGCGAGGAAGCCGGACGCTGAATTCGCACTTCCTTAACCATCAACCCTCGCCGCGGCCGGCCGGCAGCATGAAGCCGTCGAAATACGCGGCCAGCCGCCTGACATCGTCGAGCGGCAGGACGTCGGCAACGTACTGGTCGGGCCGCACCACGACCATGCACCCCGCCCTGCGATCGACGCCGCGCATCGCAAAGATGTCCTGGCCGCTCTTGAGATCGGGGCAGAACATCTTCTCGTAGTCGTGCAGGCCGTAGCGCCCCTTCTTCGGCAGCAGCAGCTCCGGCATTTTTCCTATCGCGAGCTCGCGATGGCTCTGCTGGAACACCGCGCGCAAATCGATCATGGAATCGATATCGGCGCCATCAGGCGTGTAGCGCCGCACGGGCGAGGCCGCATCCTCGCTCAGGAAGCGGCACAGGCGCCGAATGCCCGACTCCGGCGCGGCCGGATCCTCGGCTCCCGCGAAGGCGAAGATGCGGAAGCGGCCATCGGCCTGGATCACATGCCCGAGCTGCACCGGCTTGGCGTCGCCGAGCCGGATCACGGGTGCCGAATGGAAGCGCTTGCCGATCACGAAGCCGGCGGCGAGCTGCTGGAACACGCCATCGCCGGTGAGGACTGAGGGCCGATAGTGCGTGGCGGTGCCCGCGGTGTAGCGGCCGTGACGCACGAAATAGTCCTGCGTCTTGGCGGCATCCGCGCCGCCCTGCTTGGCCGCGGAGGCCAGGATCGCGGCCCATTCGCGATCGAAATCGATCAGCTCCTGGGCGATCGCCTGGCGCTCGGCCGAGTAGCTGTGCAACAGCTCCGGCGTGCAGCGCCCGGCCAGGACGGCGGCAAGCTTCCAGCCGAGATTGAACGTGTCCTGCATCGACACGTTCATGCCCTGCCCGGCCTTCGGACTGTGGGTGTGGCAGGCATCGCCGGCGATGAACACGCGCGGCAGCCGGGTGGCGATCTCGTCCTCGGGCACATCGTCGAACTTGTCGGTGATGCGCTGGCCGATCTCGTAGACCGACCACCATGCGACCTCCTTCACCTCGAGCGTATGAGGCGCGAGAATCCGCCGCGCCTTCTCGATCAGCGTATCGACCGTGATGTTGCGGCCGGCGACGCGCTCGCCGACATCGAGCTTGGCGAGCTCGACATAGAGCCTCACGAGATAGCCGCCCTCGCGCGGGATCACCAGCAGGCTGCCGTCCTTGGCCGACTGGATCAGCGACTTGAAGCGGATGTCGGGAAAGTCGGTCACGGCGAGCACGTCCATCACGCCCCAGGCGTGGTTGGCGGAATCGCCATGCAGCTCGCGGCCGATCGATTTGCGCACGATGCTGCGGGCGCCGTCGCAGCCGACGACGTAGCGCGCCCGGATGGTTTCGACCTGGCCTTCATGATCAGGATCGATGCGATCGAAGCTGACGGTCACCGCGCGATCGTCGGCGCCAGCGGCCGGATCGATCTGCAGATCGCGCAGCCGCCGCGCATAATGCGGCTCGAGCTTGCCCGCCGAGCGGCGCATCATGTCGAGGAAGAAGTCATGCACCCGCGCCTGGTTGAGCACGACATGCGGCATCTCCGACAGGCCATCCTCGACGTCCTGCACGCGGCCGCTGCGGACGATGTGGGCGCCGTTGGCCTCGTCCGGCTTCCAGAACGTGGTCTCGTTGATCCAGCAGGCTTCCTTCAGCACCCGCTCGGCAAAGCCGTAGGCGTTGAACATCTCCATGGTGCGGCAGGCGATGCCGTCGGCCTGGCCGAGCAGCAGCCGGCCCGGCTTCTGCTCGACGATGCAGGTCCTGATGTCGGGAAATGCCGACAGCTGCGCCGCGAGATTGAGCCCCGCCGGGCCGCAGCCAACGACGAGGACGTCGACCTCGGTGGGCAGCGCACCGGCCGCGCCCTGGCTGGCGACGCGCTCGGTGAGATCGAAAATCTCGGGATCGCCCGGCTGAAATCCATTCAGATGAAACTGCATGTCACACCCTCCCTCGTTCTTTCCTATTGATCAGTGTGCTGATCATCAGTATACTTGTCAAGTGAGCGCGGGGAGGAATCAATTGACCGAAATGCAGGACATGCCCGGCCACTTGGCGCGCCGGTTTCAGCAGATCGCAGTGGCGGTGTTCCTGGCCGAGGTGGACGCGGCCGGCTTCGACCTGACGCCGGTGCAATACGCGGCGCTGGCGGCGATCGCGACAAACCCGGCGATCGACCAGATCACCCTGGCCGGCCTGATCGCCTATGACCGCACCACCATCACCGGGGTGATCGACCGCCTGGCGCAGAAGGGCCTCGTGGTGCGCCAGGCAAGCGCGCGCGACCGCCGTTCGCGCGAGTTGCGGATCACCGACGATGGCCGGCGCATACTGGCGACGATCACGCCGGCGGTCGAGGCGGCGCAGCGGCTGATGGTGCGCGGCCTCACCGAGGAAGAGGCGGGCGAGCTGATACGCCTGCTGCAAAAGGCGATCGCAGCCGGCAACGCGCTCAGCCGCGCGCCGCTGCGGGATAGGGCGGCGACCGAGTGCTGATGGTGATCGCGCATTTGGAAAGCAGCGCGCGACGACAATGCATTTCACGCCGAGCGGAACGCCAATGAGTTACTCGTCATGGCCGGGCTTGTCCCGGGCATGACGACGTGGAGAGAGATCAGTATAAGCTTCGACGCGTAGACGAGCGCCCTGCCCTCACGAATACCGCATCACCCCGTCGTCGACCTTGCCGAACCGCAGCGAGACGATGTCGAGGGCGTAGTTCTGGTACAGCCGCCACGGCCGCTTCGAGCCCTGCTTGGGCAGGTCGGCGATCGAGCGCTGCACATAGCCGGAGCTGAAGCTCAGCGACGGCAGCGGCGCGACGGTGGAATCATCATTGTGCGGCACGCATTGGCGGTAGCCGTGGCGGTCCATGTAGTTGAGCAGCCGGCAGACGTATTCGCAGGTGAGATCGCATTTCAGCGTCCACGATGCGTTGGTGTAGCCGAGCGTCGCCGCCAGGTTGGGCACGTCGGAATACATCATGCCCTTGTAGTTGAGCGTCTTGGCGAAATCGACCGTACGGCCGTCGACCACGACCTCGATGCCGCCCAGCACCTGCAGCACCAGCCCGGTCGCGGTGACCACGACATCGGCATCGAGCTCGCGTCCGTCGGAGAGGCGCAAGCCGCGCTCGGAAAATCCATCGATCCCGGCGGTCACCACCGAGGCCCGCCCCTCGCGGATGGTCTTGAACAGATCGCCGTCGGGCACCAGGCACAGCCGCTGGTCCCACGGATTGTAGCGCGGCGTGAAGTGGGTCGCGACGTCATAGTCGGGGCCGAGCGCGGCGCGCACGCCGCCGAGGATCAGCTGCTTGACTCGTTGCGGCTTGCGCCGGCTGAGCTGGAAGAAATACATCCCGAACAGCACGTTGCGCCAGCGGATCAGGTGATAGGCGAGGCTGGCGGGCAGATGCTTGCGCAGCTTGTTGGCGAGCGCATCCTGCGCCGGGCGCGACACCACATAGGTCGGCGAGCGCTGCAGCATCGTGACATGGGCCGCGGTCTTGGCCATCGCCGGCACCAAGGTCACCGCAGTTGCGCCGGAGCCGATCACGACGACGCGCTTGCCGGCATAGTCGAGGTCTTCGGGCCAGGCCTGCGGGTGCACGATGCGGCCCTTGAAATCGGCCATGCCCTTGAAGTCCGGCAGATAGCCCTTCTCGTAGCGATAGTAGCCGGAGCACATGAACAGGAAGCCGCAGGTCATCAGCACGGTCTCGGTCGTGCCCTGCTCGGTCCTGCGCTCGGCCTCGACGGTCCAGCGTGCGTCGGCGCTCGACCAGGACGCGCGTCGGACGCGATGATCGAAGCGGATATGGCGGTCGATGCCGTTCTCGGTCGCGGTGTCCCGAACGTATTTCAGGATCTGCGACCCGTCGGCAATCGCCTTCGGATCGGTCCACGGCTTGAACGAATAGCCGAGCGTGTACATGTCGCTGTCGGAGCGGATGCCGGGATAGCGGAACAGGTCCCAGGTGCCGCCGAGCGCACCCCGTCCCTCCAGGATGACGAAACGCTTGCCCGGACATTTGTGCTGCAGATGATAGGCTGCTGCAATGCCGGACAGCCCGGCGCCGACGATCAGCACGTCGACATGCTCTGTGGACATGACGTTTTCCTGGCGTTTCCTAAGGGCAGCTTGTTGGCTTTACTTGGCGGACACTGGCAACCTTGCCATGGCATGTCAAATCCAAGGTCTTAAATCCCAGGTCTTAAATCCAAGGCCTGAAATCCGAGCCCTGTTCGCATTCGATCAACCCTCCTCCTCTATTGAGGAGGCCGCCCTCAGACGGACCTCGTGATGAACGCCTCCGACCCGCTCGACCACAGGCCCGACGACAGCAACAGCCGGGAACGCGGCAGCGTGCCGGCGCAGATCGGGGCCGCGGGGTTCACCATCCTCACGGTCGCGCTGGCGCTGTGGTCGCTGTTTCCAAGCTTCCCGGCCGGACAGTTGATTGCGGTGGTCGTCGCCATTCCGCTCGTGGCGCTGATCCTCACCCTGCGTTTCCCCGACCGGTTCCGGATCGGCCTCGGCTCCGGCTATGCCGCGGCCAATCTCGGCACCGGATGCATCGTGGCGGCCGGTACGCTCGCCGCGCGCACGCTGTCGGACGTCAATCTCGTCAGCTGGCTGCCGTTGACGGCGTTTGCGATCGCGGTCGCCATCATCTTCCTCCTGGTCGCCGCACGCTTCGAAACCCAGCTGCGCCGGCGCGGCTGGCGGCTGCTGCTCGCGGCGCTGTTCGTCGGCGCCTATGCGTTCGGGACGCTCGGCCAGTTCAATACCGCGCTCGACCGCTCCGCGCCGTCGCTGCTGCGCAGCCGCGTGCTGTCAAAGCATCTCGGCCATAGCCGCCTGGCAACCTATCAGCTCACGTTGGACGCCTGGGGCCCGTTCGCGACGCCGACCGACGCGCATGTGCCGCAGGAGCTCTACGAGCGGCTGCAGCCCGGCGACACCGTGTGCCTGCGCCTGCGCGACGGCGCGTTCCGCATGGCGTGGTTCACGGTTGCGGCGTGCCGGTGACGCGCCGTTCTGCGACGATGGGAGCGGGCAGTTGCGCGGATGAGCGATGCTTCGTATCTCTAGAAGGGAATCGTAGCCCGCACGAGCGCAGCGACATCCGGGTCTCCCCGTGCAGTTGCGTTGAACCCGGATGTCGCTGCGCTCATCCGGGCTACGTTACTACGTTACTACGTTACAGCGAACGGTTTCGCATGACCGACTTCCTGCCGAGACCCTTTGCGGTCGATCATCCCGAGGTGCTGGCGCTCGACACCACGGCGCTGGAAGCGCGCCCCGGCGCGGTGCTGCTCGCGCGCTCGCCGTTCTATCCCGGCGGTGGCGGCCAACTGCCGGACCGCGGCACGATCGCATGGAACGGTATTGTCCGCGACGTCACGGGCTTCGAGCCGACCGCTGACGGCATCTGGCACCTGATCGGCGACGACGCTATCCCGGAAAGATCGATCGCCCTGCGGGTCGATCCGGCGTTCCGCCAGCGCATGAGCGAGCAGCACACGGTCGCCCATCTCGTCAACAGCGCCGTCTACACGCTGTTCGACGGCGCACTGCTGACCGGCGTCCGCATGACCGAAACCGACGCGTTCAGCGTCGACTTCGACCTGCCCAAGATCGCGCCCGAGCAGTTGCGCGCGGTGGAGGATGCCGTGAACGCGGCGATCGCGGACGACCGCCCGGTGCGCGCGTTCGACATGTCCTATGACGAAGCGCAAGCCACCGCCGGGCTCTTTCGCGCCAAATCCATCGCCCCACCGCGGCAGGCCGACGGCCTGATCCGCATCGTCGACATCGACGGCCTCGACCGCCAGGCCTGCGGCGGCACGCACCTGGCTTCGACGGCGCGGGCTCGGCGCATCCACATCCTCAAGGTCGACAACAAGGGCCGGCAGAACCGGCGGTTCAGGATCGGGCTGGTGAGCGACTAAGAGCGACGCGCATCGGCTCGCGACACGTAGCCCGGATGAGCGGAGACCTGCGCCCAGCGGGCGCCGGCCGACGCGATATCCGGGGTCTCACGCGCCATCCCGGTGAACCCGGATAACGCTTCGCTCATCCGGGCTACGAGAAACGTCGTTCATGGTGAGCGTCCCTCTCCCACCGTTATTCCGGCGCGTGCGAAGGCCGAAGTCGACGCATCGCGTTCGCTCCGGAGCGGGAGCTTGAGGTTACGGCCGATGCACGATCACGTCGAATCCTTCGTCGGGCGACGGTACCACGAAGTAGGACGTGAACAGATCGAACTCCTCATCCGTCACGGTGAAGGCGTGCTGGCCCGCGTCGTTGCGCTGGCGCAGCCGCGCCTTGCAGACGTCATCGGGCACGTCCAGATGATGCAGCTGATGCGGCACGCCGGCCTGTTCGAACAGGCCGCGCATCCAGGCCCGGCTGGCCAGCGTGTTGGCGGGAAAGTCGAGCACGACCGACACGCCGGCACGCAGCAGCGCCACCACATGCGGTCCCATTACCGCGCGCAGCCGCGACGAATTTCTGATGTAGTCGGCCAGGCTGCTCTGCTCCCCCGGATAGAGTTGCGCCAGCCATTCATCCTCGGCAACCACAACAGTACCCGGGCGCCGGCCGAGTGCGGCGGTGAGCGTCGATTTGCCAGCAGCGATCTTGCCGCACACGAGGTGCAGTGTGGGTTGGTTCGGAGACATAGGAGGAAGACCTCGCGTGCGGCGCCCAGGAGGAGCGCCATTGATGTTCACAGACTCTGTTCACAGGCAGTAGCGCCCGGCCCGACGGATCAGGCCGGGTCGGTAATTCGGCTGCACGAGGCAGCGCCTGTGATGTGAACGCGGAAGGTCATGGGATGCTTGTGACAGATGTTCGCGGCAGCGTCCAGGAGGTGATGACCATCATCAGATCCGAAAGCCAGGACGGCTCCTAGATTGCTTCGCTCCGTCGCTCCGTTCGCAAAGACGGCGCGGCGGCATTGGGTTCTGGCAACCTCTCAGGGACCTGCGGTCGGGTTTCGGTCCATCACTGTCGTCGTTGCGAGCGAAGCGAAGCAATCCAGCCAACCCGCGCCATGCGATGTTCAACGCATGAGACATCATGGGCCGCCACATGCCGAGCCAGAGAGCGCCGGAGCTGACTGGCCGCTCACGCGGCACATTGCGGACGGCGAGACCTAACGTCGCGGATAGGACGATTGTCGCTGCGCCCCTTGAATTTCAGACCTCTCGCGAACTTGGAAAAGCTCTAAGAGCAATTCCAGCCGCCGCTCCGTTGACAGTTCCGGTCCGCTGCCGTCTCCACTGATCCCACGATGCATCGTATTTGAATTGCTCATTGGAGGGATTGATGAGACTGACCACCGCCGCCATGCTCGGCGCCGCACTCGCCGGCTTCGCCATCTCGCCGGCCCTGGCCGACGGCTACAAGACCTGCACCAAGCTCGACAAGG
>JBARNF010001085.1:0-1553 GCA_049802835.1 Bradyrhizobium sp. | reverse complement strand
CTGTAGGGGCTTGCAAAGTCGAAGCAGAACTCGATCTGACTCGCCATGCTCCCTCTCCGCCATCATGTAGACGTGTGCTGCACGGGGCTGTGCAAGCAACAAACATGACGTGTATCATGATTGTGTGGTATCATGATGGCTGTCACCATTGATGTCAAGCCCCGGTGTGCCGTATAAAGGTCCATGCACCGCGGCAGGAAGGAGAGAGGCATGAAGGTCTCGAAGGAAACCAGCGCCAAGCACCGCGACGAACTGCTCAACGCCGCAAGCCGGCTGTTCCGCGAGCGCGGCTTCGACAAGGTCGGCATTGCCGAGATCGCTGCCGCGGCCGGCCTCACGCACGGGGCCTTCTACACGCACTTCGAATCGAAGGAGGCCCTGTGCGCAGAGGTGATCGCGCACGCCTCGGGCCGCAGCCGCGCGGCGCAGGACTCAAGGTTGAACTGGCGCGCCTCCGTCGAGGCTTATCTGAGCCCGAAACACGTGCGCGATCGGGCCACTGGCTGCCCGTTTGCTGCGCTGGGAGGCGACGTGCCGCGCGAGAGCGAGACGATCAGGACGGCCTTTTCCGAGGCACTCGAGCGGTCCATCGAGGCGGTCGCCGGAAGGCTCGGCCGCGCAGGCGAGGCCGCGGGCCGGGACGAGGCCATCCAGGCGCTTGCCACCATGGTGGGCGCGCTGGTGCTGGCGCGTACCGCCGCAACCCCACGACTGCGCGACGAGATCCTGGGCGCGGCCCGGAACAGGCTGCTCGAGATGCCGCGCAAGTAAGGTTATGCGGCGCCGATAGTCGACATCGAGTCGCCCTCGTCGGCCAATTGGAGTGAGCGAGATGCTGCGCCGGTGCCGATGCCGCTAAGTCGGGTTAGCATTCTCAGCTGGCTCACGCAACGAGCGGTAGAACCAGGTCACCCGCATAAGGTTCGAATCCCCGTGGGGACGCCAAGTTAACCCCGGTTAGCGGAGTCTTGTAGCGCACGCGCAGATCGCGCGTTCCCGGGTCCAGCTCGATGCGGTCTACCAGCGTGGTGAGCACGCGACGGATTCCGTCTCGCTTCATACGCAAGTGCCCGCCGAAGTCGAACAGGGCGCCGAGTTACTCAAGCGCCCATGGATCGCGGCGGAGATCGAGCGCCAGCGGGATCTGGTGCGGAAACACACCGTATATGAAGTGCGCGACGCAATGGCCGAGCTAGATTCTGCGATCGAGTTTGCGAGGGCAGCGAACAGCGCGATGCCTCTTACAGGGTGTCTAGAATTGCGCGCTAAGTTGCATGGCTTGCTGGTCGAGAAAGTGCAAGTCACCCATAACGAGATCGGCTATGAGGGCCGCCGACCAGCGGCTGATCATCAACGGAAAGGCCGAGCGCGTCGAGGACGCGCAAATCGTTTCGACAGCGCCGTGCAGCGGGCCGGCGACCTTGGCCGGCATGCTCGACTGAACCGCAGCAGTCCGAGGAGACGGCCTGGAGTACGACCCGGCGCGTGGAGCGGTTGGCCGACCCTTCAGCAGATTGCTCCGCGGACTACCCCACCGTTGAAATGACAAGGGG
>JBARNF010001084.1:0-8032 GCA_049802835.1 Bradyrhizobium sp. | reverse complement strand
GTGTTGGATAATGCGCATCTGAGTCCATTTCACGAATATGAAAGACGGTATAAACGACGGTATTATCGGCTGGGGTGATCGGAAAAGCGGGTTAATATCAATATGTTGTAAACTTGATGCGATTCCGCCCCTGGCACCAAATTCCCGTCCGACGACATCCGGCAAAGTGCGAGAGCCATTGGAAGGCGCTCACTGCCGCAAGGTGAACCACCGGCCCGCGATTATTGCGTCGATGCCGATCAGCGCCAATCGAGCTGAACTCTCCTACGGCTCTCTGCTCAAGGCATCGAGCGCCTGAGTCAGCCCGCGGAATGATAGCCCGATCGCAAGATCGCGCCCTGAGGCATCCGTCCAGGTGATGTGTTCGGCGCTCGTTTGGGTTTTCCAGCGGCGCAGCACGTCATCCTTCAGAAGCGCATCCGCAATGCAGCCTCCGGGCAGGCATTTCCGCCAACCGAGGTCGAGCACCTCCGGCTCCTTGCCGTCCGCCGAGAACCTCGGTGGGTTCGAAATTGTGACATTGACCGGTAGGACAACCGTCAGACGCAGCGGATCGGCTTTCTTCAAACGTCCGATGGCCAGTTCCGCCACCGGGTTTTGGTCCTGCGCGCGGATCTGCTGGGCTACTTCACATACGCGCTGTGCTTCGGCGCCATCGCCGAGGCGCTGGCAGCGCAGGGCCCAATCGCCGAAGCTGGCCGATGTGCTGTTCGGCTCGGCATCGACGGGACGCGGAAGCTCCGGCTTGGCCGTCGGTGCGGGAGCTGCGGATTTCGGCATTTGGGCGATAGCCAGCGACCCGATGCCAAGATAGACGATCGCTCCCAATAGCCCAGATCGAGAAAGCATACCTGAACTCATCATCCGCCTCATTTGATTCACCTCATTTCTTGTGTGCAAGACGCTGCGTGTGCGCCGGTTAGATCGACGCGACCATATCGATTGAGACTCTGCCATACGCCCGCGGGTGTGCAGAGCGACGCATCCGGATCCGCAGCGAAACTCACCGACGCGAAGCCGTTGTTGTTGTCGCCGTTGCCGAGGAAATCATTCGAAGTGAAGTAGCTCGGGAACACCGCCAATTGCGCGCTTTCGGTGATCATGAGCGGCGGCGCTGTCACAATGGGCGGCGCCGCCGTCACGGTGAGGCTCGCGCCGACATAGGTGAGCGCGTAGTTCGATGATGCGGCGAGCGTGCCCTGGGTGATGGCGTAGGGGCCGATGTTGGAGGTGGCGGTCGCCGTGGTGGCGAGCAGGCCGGAGAGCGTATCGCCGTTGACCAGGCCGGAGCTCCCGTAGGTCAGGGTCGGGTTGGCGGCGCCGTAGAGGCGCGACTGCGCGTCCGCCGTCACCGTGAGCGGCGCCGCCGTCACGGTGAGGTTGGCACCGACATAGGTCAGCGCGTAGTTCGAGGATGCGGCGAGCGTGCCCTGGGTGATGGCGTAGGGGCCGATGTTGGAAGTCGTGGTCGCCGAGGTCGCAAGCAGCCCGGAGAGCGCGTCGCCGTTGACGAGGCCGGAGCTCCCGTAGGTCAGGGTCGGGTTGGCGGCGCCGTAGAGGCGCGACTGCGCGTCCGCCGTCACCGTGAGGGGCGCCGCCGTCACGGTGAGGCTCGCCCCGACATAGGTCAGCGCGTAGTTCGAGGATGCGGCGAGCGTGCCCTGGGTGATGGCGTAGGGGCCGATGTTGGAGGTGGCGGTCGCCGGGGTGGCGAGCCCGCCCGACAGCGTATCGCCGTTGACCAGGCCGGAGCTCGCGTAGGTCAGCGCCGGATTGGCGGCACCGTAGAGGCGCGACTGCGCGTCCGCGGTGACCGTAAGCGGCGCCGCCGTCACCGTCAGCGTGCCGCTGACGTAGCTGATGACGTACCCCAGCTGGCTGGTGGAGGAGAGTCCGCCTGGGGTAATGACATAGCCGCCAGCATTGATGGCGCCCTGCGAAGTGCCGCTGTAGCTCACCGAGCCGAGCAAGTTGCCGTTGGGCGTGCTGGAATAGGTCACGCCGTTTCCGCCGGAAAATGCCAGCCCGACGTAATTCTTGGTGTCGTTGTTGGCCGTCACCGTGAGAGGCGTCAGGAAATATTGTAGCAGCGGGTTGGTGACCCCGTTGGTGATGGTCCACGTGTTAGCGAAGTCCCACAGGTTAAAACTGCCCTGTTGTTTCATCTGGGAGGTGGTCAGGCCGGTGCCACCCGGTGACGTTGGCTGACCCGATGTTTGGGTGTCCCAGTAGCTATTGCTGACGGGACCTGAGCTGCTACCCATCAGCCCGCCGACGCTGGTCGTTCCGCTCACGGCGCCGGTGGCATAAGTGTTGACGACCGGCCCTGTGCTGCTTCCCATCAACCCGCCGACGCTGCTGGTGCCCGTTACGTTGCCCGTCGCGTAGCTGTTGCTCACCGTGCCTGTCGTGCTGCTTCCCATCAGTCCGCCGAGACTGCTCGTGCCGTTCACGTTGCCCGTCGCGAAGCTGATGCTGACCGTTCCCGTGTTGCTACCCATCAACCCACCGAGGCTGCTGGTACCGCTCACGTTGCCGGTGGCGTAACTGTTGCTGACCGTGCCCGTGTTGCTTCCCATCAACCCGCCGAGGCTGCTGCCGCCGCCTACGGTGCCCGTGTTGTAGCTATTGCTGACCGTACCGGTGTTGCTCCCCACCAAGCCGCCGGCGCTGCTGAGGCCGATCACGCTTCCGCCGACCAGCCCCACGTTCCGAATGACGGAAGCCGTGCCGGTGGATCCAAACAAACCGATATCGGCAGTGGCTGGCTGATTGAGGGTGAGATTACTAATGGTGTGACCGAGCCCGTCGAACGTGCCGTTGAATGGAACGCCGACCGTCCCGATCGACGTGAAGCCGGTGTTGGCGTTCCACGCGGAGGTTGTGGTGGCGTCGATGTTGCTGCCGAGGGCGTAATGCCCGGCCAGGTTGGCCGAGGCCAATCCCTGGAGCGACGGCGTCGCCGGCGGTGTCGTCGCGTCCGTCGCCACCCCCAGGCTATTGATCACCGTATAGGCAATGCCCGCGATGGAGAGACTGGGATTCGCGCCCGACAGGGTGACGGATGCATTGTGGAGATTGAATACGCCGGTTCCGCTGGCCGGCACACTGCCGATCGTGGTGTTGGGATTGATGACCAGGCCGGCCGTGTTGCCGGTCGCCGTGATGTTGGCGTTGATGTTGACGTTGTTCGAGGCGGTGAGCGTGAGCGTGGTGTTGGTGTTCCACGACACCGCGGCATTTACGTTCACGTCGCCCAGTCCCGTGCCGCCGGGCGTGCCGCTGGTTTGCAGCAAGACATTGGTACCGGCATTCAACACAGCGTTGACGTCGGTGTTGAGGACGACGCTCCCGCCCGCGTTCGGTGTCCAGGTTCCAGGGGGGGACTGCGTGGCGGTCGTAGCGGTGCTGCTGACAGTCAAATCGTATGGATCGAGAAGCCAGGTTCCTGCGCGGCCAAGCGGCGCGGCCGCACTCACGGCAATGCCGGCGGTGTCGAGGTAATGACCCGAGGTTTCGATCATGCCGCCGTTGCCGAGGCCGGCGCCCACGGCGGTGAGCAGGCCCCTGACGCTGGTTGCCCCGTCCGACCAGGCGACGATGGTGCCGCCGTTACCATCTCGTGTCGCATCGGCCCTGATCGTCGCCCCCGACGCGATGCTGACCGCGTCCGCATGGGCAAGCGCGCCCGTACCTTGCGGTCCGCCGCCGATCAAAATGGTGCCGCCGCCGGTGACGCCAGAGGCATCGAGCGCCGCGGCACCGATCGACACAGTCGCGCCGGTGACGCGGATCGCGCCGCCCTTGGCACTCTTGCTGGTCGCCTTGACGATCGCCTTGTCGGCGATGGTGACCCTGCGGCCCGTGATGACGATCGTGCCACCGTTCGTCGCCTTGGCACGCCTGCCGGCCGACGCGTTGAGCCTACCCGCGACGGTGACGTTGCCGCCTTCGCCGCCGCCAAGCACGATCGCGCCGGAGCGGCCGGAGACGGAGCGGGCGGAGAGTGCGCCCGAGACGTTTACGACGTCGCGGATCGCGCCTTTGACGGTCGCCGCCTTGAGTTCAATTGTTCCGCCAGCCGCCGTGATCCGGCCGGAGACGTCGACCAGCGCCTTGCGGTTTCCGGTCCTCGCGGCAGTGGGCACCGCGACCTGCATGAAACCGTCGCCGCTAAGGTCGAGAGTGACCGATTCACCCGAGCCGAGGCCGACCTTGCCGAGCGGCACGTTGATCCTGCCCTCGTTCGAGACAGTGCCGCCGAGCAGTGCGACGAAACCGCCGCTACCGACCTTGATCCTGCCGGCATTGCTGACCGCGGCCGAACTGCCGTTGCCGGTAAACGTCCGCTTGCCGGCCATGAAGTCGCCGTCGCTGATCCCCAGCGTCGAGGCGACGAAACCGCCGCCGACATCTACCGTGCCGCTCGAGGTGATCGCGATGCCGTTCGGATTGACGAGATAGACCTGTCCATTGGCCCGCAGCGTTCCGGCGATAGTCGAGGGCGTATTGCCGGTCACCCGGTTGAGGATCGCCGAGCTTGAGCTCGGCTGATTAAAGGTGACGGTGTTCGGCCGGCCGATCGAAAAAGAGTTCCAATTGATGACGGCGTTCGGCGAGCTTTGGTTGATCGTCAGGCCGTTATTCGCGGGCGTTCCAATCGTAGCGCTGCCGCCGACGACGGATCCGCCTTGCGGCAGCACGCTCTGGGCCAGGAGCGGCGATGCGTTGCCCAGCGCGAGTGCGAGCGAGCTGTAAGCGACCGAACCGAATAGATAACGCAAAACATACCGGTCCTTTCCAGCATTTCGGTCATTTCCGAAAAAAGGTTCCGGGTCTGTTTGAATCACGCCGACATGGAGGAGCGCGATGAACGCAAAACAAACCTCAGGCGACGAAGCTTGCGCCTGATGCTCTTAACGAGAGTGCCGGTGAGCTAAACCAATTGTCCGCATTCGCGGCCTAAGCTCCGCCGTGTGCGCTTAGTCGAACTACCCCGCTACCTGAAAAGTCCGTCGTTCATCAAAACCGCATGCTCACGCTCACATTGGCGCGCCAGGCATGCGGGAGATTTGGCAGGTTGGAATACTGCCGCGCCAGTTCGAGGCCGAGGGTGACGCCCTGATATCCGCCCGGCATGTCCATGCCGCTGCGCAGCCCGGCACCAACGGCAGCGCCCCGGACGATCGGAAGCTCGACGATGGTCGGAGCGTCCAGGCGGCCGACCCCGAACACACCGAAACCGTAGGGCGACAAGATCAGGGGGGCAACGAAGCCTGGCACCGCGAAAGGTCGGCTCAGTTCGCCGCGCAAAGTGCCGCCTTCGTCGACATTCAGCGTGCCGCTCGGATAGGCGGAGACTGCCTGCGGACCATCGAGAGAGAACTGTTCCGGCACCAGCAGCGGTGTGTGGAAGGAGGTTTGGGCACGGCCGATCAGATCGACGCGGAACTCCCCGGGCAGCGGCTGCGTGAGGCGCGCATCGACATTGGCCTTGGCGAAGAGCGGGCCAGCGCCCTGCCGCGACAGCGGAATGCCGGAGGCGTCGGCATCAGCGCGATCACGCCCACCGGTGCCATGCGAAAAAGTCGCCGAGGTCTGCAGCGCCGCGCCCCCCCAGGGCAGCCCGGTCTCGTAGGCCGCGCCGGCGCGCAATACACCGTAGCGATCCCTGTTGAGATCGGTCTCAAACAGCGGCAGGGCGACGTTCTGGTCGATGTATTCGAAGGCTCCGGTGAGGCTAAGCGTGTTCGTCCGCGTGCGGATCAGCGGATAGGAAGTCCGCAGCGCGAAGCGTTGGAACTGGCCGATGCTGGCGAGGCCGCCGTTTACCGGCTTCGGCTGGCTGCGCGAATTGGTGTATTCTGGGTTGAGGATCCAGCCGTCGAGGCCGAGCGGCAAGACGGCGCCGGCGCCGAGCACCCGCAAGGGCGAGGTGGAATCGGAGAACCGCCTCAGGTCGCCGCCCGATTGCGCCGAGGCATAGAACTGCTCGCCGAAGCCGAAGGGCGAATTGAGTGCAACGTTGGCGCCGTAGCTCCAGGTCCCCAGGGAAAACGGCAGATGGTTGTCGACGCTGGCCGTCGCATTCACCAACTGATGTGTGCCCTCGAGCACCAGCAGCGCGCCGCCGGGGGTCGTGCCGCGCGCCAGCGTGCTCTTCAGCCGAAGCCCCGGCACCTCGCCGGAAATGAGCAGGCGCCGTTCGATCTCGTCGAGCTTGATGTGCCGGCGGCCGACGAGCGAGGCCATGCGGTGGGTGACCAGCACCCGCACCCGATCCGGCACGTTGTCGACTTGCACCTTTTCGATGAAGCCGTCGACGACAACGATCCGCAGCGGGCCACGGTCGTTCAGCTTCTGCGGCGGCACCGTGACCCGTACGAGGATATAGCCGGCACGCGCATAGGCCTGTTCCAGCGCATTGGCGAACTCATAGATCTGGGCGACGGTGACACGGTGTCCCTCGACGGAAGCGACGAGAGAGCGCGTCTCGCTCTCGAGCTCGGGAAAAGCCCCCTCGACCACAACGCGCCCGACGATGAAGCTCAGACGCGCCGTCCCGGCCGGGGTCTGCAACCGCGCACCGCCCGACAGCTCCAAGCCACCCGGCGCGCTCGGTGCCGCCGGTCGCAGAGTTTGCGGCGTCACCTGGCTCGGCGCTACCACCTGTGAAAGGGCTGCGAACGGATAGGCGACGAGGGCGGCTACGCCAAGCGGGAGCGCGCAGCGCAGGCGATAGGACTTCGCCATCGATCCCGGAGTGTGGAAGGCCGCACGATCAACACCCCGCTTCATGCGAGTCCGTCGAAGCCCGGTCAGCGATCTGATCTCGCATGTGTTCCCGGAGCCAGTTCATTTGGGGTCTCCTGCCGTCCGCAGAAAGAGTTTCCGAACTGTCAACGAGACGGATATTGCGGCTCGAACGGTAAACAGGATCTTAAGGCGGCCGACTTACGACAAACATTCACCGTGCTAGGAGGCAAGGTTGCCGGGATGTCGGGTTGTGTGCCCACAGGGGAATAATCCTCGCTGCGGCGACAGGTCCGGTACCTGGGGTACTGCGGCCGTAGACGCCGGCCAAGATCGACGAAAAGCAAAGACCACCAGCAGGGGTCAGTATTCGTCCGCGCGCATGATGGTAAGCACGCGGGTCGTTTTGCCAGGATCAGTGGGATCTTCGGAGGCCGCGACCATCATCGAATCGCAATACTCGATTTTCCAGAAGTCGCGTTCGCCGTCGAGCTCGATGGCGCGGAAATCGTGCTCTGATACGGATCATTGTCGGCACTGAACTCGGTGAACGTGCGAACGCGTTCGAGCAGCAGGGAGTTGGCCTCCAGCGGCAACGATCGTACGCCCGGCGTGATCATGACATCCTCGCTTGCGCTGCGCGCCAATAGTGGAGGATCGGATAATTGGCGGGGCAATGATGGCAGCCGCGATCCTCAGGATTTCCGGCGCCAACTTTGGCTGAGACCCAAGAAGCATTCAGGGAGTCCTCTGGACGGCCCGAAGAGATGGTCGCTACCCCCTAGCGGGCTCACCCGATAAACGCGCCAATGGCCCTCCTAGGAGTCTAATGTGAAAAGCGGATTAATATCAATATGTCGTAAAGTTGATGGGATTTCGCCCCTGTACCAAATCATAAACGAGTATATCGGCGCCCACTCCACCCTGCGATTGCATCCCCTGCCTACATAATAGGCGCACGCAAAAACGCCCGGATGTGATTCGTGGGGATAATATCGCATCAACGGGGAGACAGCCGCGACAGGCATGCTCAATTTCATGCGATTTATGGAATAACATGCTGGCGGAACCGTTGTTCATTGTATATTCCAGTTTCTGAATAGCGACTTATCCTGAGAAGCGCGGCTCAAGCGCCATCCCCCCCTCCGCTTTTTGGAGAGTTGGCCGTGGCGACGCATGCGCGGAAATCCGGCATCGACGTCCTGGGCGACATGCCCTGGGGCACGCATTTCTGTCTCTTCTACGAGACCAAGCAGGATCTGCTCGACACGCTCGTCCC
>JBARNF010001083.1:0-3516 GCA_049802835.1 Bradyrhizobium sp. | reverse complement strand
TGTCTCGGCGATCGGCGCCGACGCCGAATCGGCCTCGAGCTATGCCCGCGCCAAGGCGGCCGGCGAGGCCGCCGTGCTGGCCGCGGTGCCGGAGGCGGTGATCATGCGTCCGTCGGTGGTGTTCGGCCCCGAGGATCAGTTCACCAACCGCTTCGCCGGGCTGGCGCGGATCTCGCCGTTCCTGCCGCTGATCGGCGGCGGCGAGACCAGGATGCAGCCGGTCTATGTCGGCGATGTCGCCACCGCCGTGGCGGACGCGGTCGACGGCAAGGCGCGCGCGGGCGCGACCTATGAGCTCGGCGGCCCGGAGGTGCTGAGCTTCCGCGAGATCCTCAAGATCATCCTGGATATCACCGACCGCGACCGGGCCCTGCTGCCGCTGCCGTTCGGACTGGCGAAGCTGCAGGCTGCGATCCTGCAGTTCGCTCCGGGGCCGCTGAAGCTGACGCCGGACCAGGTCGAGCTGCTGCGTCACGACAACGTCGTGTCGGAGACGGCGAAGGCCGCAGGGCTGACCTTGCAGGGGCTCGGCATCACGCCGGATTCGCTCGAGGCGATCTGCCCGCAATATCTCTGGCGCTTCCGTCCCTCGGGACAGTTCCAGCGCAAGAACGCGTGACACTCAAACGGAGCCAATGACGCGTGGATGGAGTCGGGGCTGGCCTACTTCCCCAGCGCCAGCGCGATCAGGCCGAGCGTGCCGACGATGACGCGCCACCAGGCGAACAGCACGAAGCCGTGGCGGGTGACGTAGCCGAGGAAGGCCTTCACCACGATCATTGCGGTAATGAAGGAGACGACGAAGCCGATGGCAATGAGACCGAGATGATCGGCCGTCATCTCGGCGCGACTCTTGTAGAAGTCGTAGACGAAGGCGCCGACCATGGTCGGAATCGCCAGGAAGAAGGAGAACTCCGCCGCCGAGCGCTTGTCGCCGCCGAGCAGCATCGCCGCCACGATGGTCGAGCCGGAGCGCGACACGCCGGGAATCATCGCAAGGCACTGCGCGACGCCGATCCACAGATACATCAGCAGCGGATAGCGCGTCGCGTCGTGCTCCCTGGGCTTGAGATCGATCTGATCGACCCACAGCAGGATGGCACCGCCGACGATCAGCGAGAAGCACACGATCCACGGATCGAACAGCAGCGCCTTGATGTATTTGCCGGCGATGAGGCCGATGATCACGGCGGGCAGGAAGGCGACCAGCACGCCGATGATGAAGCGACGGTCATCCGGGTTGGTCAGGGCCCCGATCGCGACGCGCCACAGCTTGAAGAAGTACAGCGCGACGATGGCGAGGATGGCGCCAAGCTGGATCAGGATCGCAAAACTCTTCCAGAAGCCGTCCTCGCCGAGCCCGAAGAAGCGTTCCGCCAGCAGCAGATGGCCGGTCGAGGATACCGGAAGAAACTCGGTGACGCCCTCGACAATGCCGAGAAGCACCGCCCGCAGCGTATCTGACATCATTGATCCGATCCGTGATTGCCGGCAAAACGCCGCCCTTCTCGCTTATTCGGCCGCCGCCCGCAATTGCAAAAAACGAGAAGCGCCGCCACATCGGGACCGTGAACCGAACGGCGGCCGTGGGCACGAATCAGCAAGGGGACGGCGCCGGTCCGCGGCCGTCGACCCCGGTCGATGCCGGTCTGCGCCGCCGTCATTGGCGCATGCCCCGCCCTCGCCCCACTGCTTACACTTTTGCCGACCATGCGCTAATGGTCCGAATCGGAGGTCAGATCGATAACGGACCTGATCAGCAGGCGGGACCGACCGGCCCGCAACTGAATGGTTGATGCTTCGTTAAGCGCAGTCGTCCTTCGGACATCAGAATCGTCAAAGGCTCCATGTACACGCTCTTCCACCACCCCTTCTGCCCGCATTCACGATTCGTCCGGCTGGTGCTCGGCGAATACGGGCTCGATCTGCGCCTGGTGGAGGAACGCGCCTGGGAGCGCCGCGAGGCCTTCCTCGTGCTCAATCCCGCCGGAACGACGCCGGTGCTCTCGGTCGAAGGCGTGCCGCCGGTGCCCGGCGTCGGCGTCATCGCCGAATTCCTCGACGAGACCTGCGGCCTCGAGATGGGCGACCGCCGGCTGATGCCGGCGACGGCCGCCGAGCGCATCGAGGTGCGCCGCCTGATGGCGTGGTTCAACGACAAGTTCTTCGAGGAGGCGTCGAACCTCCTGGTCACCGAGCGCATCTACAAGCGCTTCATGAACGAGGAGGATGGCGGCGGGCCGCCGTCGACCGATGTGATTCGCGCGGCCAAGACCAATGTGCGCTATCATCTGGCCTATATCGGCTGGCTGGCGCAGCGGCGCAATTTCCTGGCCGGCGACCGCTTGACCTATGCCGACCTCGCCGCCGCCGCGCATCTGTCGGCGATCGATTACCTGGGCGACGTGCCATGGATCGAGGACGACGCAGCGAAGGCGTGGTACGCGCGGGTGAAATCGCGCCCGTCGTTCCGGCCGCTGCTGAGCGACTGGCTGGCCGGCGTGCCGGCGTCGCGGACCTATGTGGATCTCGACTTCTGAGCCCGCATGACGCGCCCGCGCCGGACGGTTTGAAGGCCGAGCTGGCCGCCGCGGCGCTCAGGCTCGGCTTCGATGCCATCGGCGTCGCCGCGCCGGTCGTGAGCGCAGAGCGCGCCACAGCGTTCGAGCGCTTCATCGCGGCCGGCCATCACGGCGACATGGACTGGCTGGCGCGCGAGCCGTCGCGCCGCACCGATCCGACCACACTTTGGCCGGAGGTGCGCTCGGTGATCGTGCTCGGCGTCAATTACGGCCCCGACGAGGATCCGCGCGCCATTCTTGCTGCGTGCAGCCGCGGCGCGATCTCGGTCTATGCCCGCGGCGACGACTATCACGACATCATCAAGAAGAACCTCAAGGCGCTGGCCCGCTGGCTGGTTGCGCGCGCCGGCTGCGACGTCAAGGTGTTCGTCGATACCGCAGCCGTTATGGAGAAGCCGCTGGCCGAAGCCGCCGGCCTCGGCTGGCAGGGCAAGCATACCAACCTGGTATCGCGCGGCTTCGGCTCCTGGCTGTTCCTCGGCGCGATCTACACCACGCTCACACTGGCGGCGGACGCGCCGGAGCCGGACCATTGCGGCTCGTGCCGGGCCTGCCTCGACAGCTGCCCGACCGCGGCGTTCCCGGCCCCCTACAGGCTCGACGCGCGGCGTTGCATCTCCTACCTCACGATCGAGAACAAGGGGCCGATCCCGCGCGAATTCCGCAAAGCCATCGGCAACCGCATCTATGGCTGCGACGACTGCCTCGCCGCCTGTCCCTGGAACAAGTTCGCGCATGAAGGCCGCGAGACCAAGCTGGCCGCACGCGAGGCGCTGCGCGCGCCATCGCTCGCCGAACTCGCGGCGCTGGACGACGCAGGCTTTCGCGCGCTGTTTGCGAAGTCGCCGATCAAGCGCATCGGCCGCGGCCGCTTCCTGCGCAACGTCCTGATCGCGATCGGCAATTCCGGCGACGCCACGCTGGTCCCCGCGGC
>JBARNF010001082.1:0-1959 GCA_049802835.1 Bradyrhizobium sp. | reverse complement strand
GCTCGCCAGCGTGTTGGCGGGAAAGTCGAGCACGACCGACACGCCGGCGCGCAGCAGCGCCACCACATGCGGCCCCATCGCGGCGCGCAGTCGGGACGAATTTCTGATGTAGTCGGCAAGAGTGTTCTGCTCGCCGGGATAGAGCTGCGACAGCCATTGATCCTCGGCAACGACCACGGTGGTCGGACGCCGGCCGAGCTCCGCGGTGAGCGTCGATTTGCCGGCAGCGATCTTGCCGCACACAAGGTGTAGCACGGGTTGATTCGGAGACATCGGAAGAGACCTCGCGTGCGGCGCCGCCTCGGGCGCTCGATATGTTCCCAGACGGCTTTGCAGGCAGAATTGCCCGGCCCGACGGATCAGGCCGGGTCGGTAATTCGGCTGCGAATGGCCTTGGCCGCGCTGTGAACACGTGAAGTCATACGCTAAGTTTGACAGATGCCGGCGGCGGCGTCCAGATGGTGATGACCTCCCGGGGATTGAGGACTTGCGGGTGGCCCCCATAAGATGAAGCCGGATCTGCCTCTCATCACGCGGCTCGAACGATTGTGAACACGCATGCTCGACAGACCGGCCGTCATTTTGTCCCTGAACCAAGCGCTGCTCGGCGAGGTGACAGCGTCCTTGCGCGCGGTGCAGTTTAAGCTTGCGGAGCACCGTTTGAATATCTTCTGCATCTTCACCGGCGAGATCTCCGACGATGACCGCGAATCGATGAGCTGCGTGGAGACGGAGGTGATGGCCGACTTTCCAGGCGCGTCGGTCCAGGTGCATTGTCTGCGCATCGACCAGCCGGCACCCGTGCCGATGACTCAGGATCGCGTCGTCCTCTTCGCGCGCAAGGAATAGCTCATGCCAGCGCTGTCTGGGTCACCTACACCACGGGGCGCTCTGCAACGTTGCGGCCAGCATGCGATCGTGACATTTTCCTCCGAACGCGCTGCGCTCGTGGTGATAGCGAGCCTTCCGTCATGAAGCCCGTTACGCAGGTCTTCGACTATCGCTTTCCGAACGTCGACTTCGCCATCATGACGATATCGCGGCGACTCGCCGATCTGGCGGCAAGCCATGACTGGACCGTCGAGACCTGGGACGAGGATGGCCTCGGCGAAGCATCGGGCGTGCCGCTCAGGCTCGGCTCGGGGCGCACTGTTCTTCTCATGGAGCTGCGCCACGCGATCGAGCATCTCGGTGAGACGGGACCGACGGCCTTCATCGATGGCGCCGACCTCGCCACACATGGCGTCGCCGTCCTGCTCGCCGAGGTCCTCGCGGCGCTGGGCTTGACCGAGCAGGACATGAGCTGGATCGCTCCGGCGGAAAGTCAACAAGCCGCTCTCGACTTTCTGAAACACCTGCCCACCCTGCCGCCGCCACCTTGCCTTGGACCACCCGACAGCTACATCCAGCTGATCAATCCCCCGGATGAGGATTTTGAGATCGAGCGCTATGGCGAACTCGATCGCGATCGCTATCCGCTGCGGTGGATCAGGAAGTATCGCGACGGCCGCCTCAGGATCTGTAGCTACGCTCACAGGAACTGGCCCGACATGATGCCCGAGGGCACGATTTCGACAGCAGCCGAGATCAACTCCACGAGCGGATTTTCCGCGCGCGAGATCTCGGCTTCAGAATTCGAGGCGGTATGGCGGAAGGCACAGGGCTTCAAATAATCAGCGAGACCTAACGTCGCGGATGCGACGATAATCGCCGCGCCCCTTGTTTTACAGACCCGCCGCAAATTTGGAAAAGCTCTAAGAGCAATTCCAGCCGCCGCTCCGTTGACAGTTCCGGTCCGCTGCCGTCTCCACTGATCCCACGATGCATCGTAATTGAATTGCTCATTGGAGGGATTGATGAGACTGACCACCGCCGCCATGCTCGGCGCCGCACTCGCCGGCTTCGCCATCTCGCCGGCCCTGGCCGACGGCTACAAGACCTGCACCAAGCTCGACAAGG
>JBARNF010001081.1:0-1915 GCA_049802835.1 Bradyrhizobium sp. | reverse complement strand
TTCCGGGGCGAGGCCACAGGCCTCGAACCCGGAATCCAGAGCTGAGTGGTGCCAGACAACTTCGAGATTCCGGGTTCGAGGCCTTCGGCAGATCGCTTTGCGATCTTGCCGTGCGGCCTCGCCCCGGAATGACGGCGCGGGGTTGAATGCCGCCAAGTGGCGTGAGCCTCAGCTCGCCTCGGCCAGCAGCGACAGCTGGTGCTGGATCGGCTCGACCATGGCCTGGTCGGTGAGGTGAGTTGGATAGCTGCCGGTGAAGCAGTGGTCGGAGAATTTCGGCACCGCCGGGTCGCGCCCCGGCTCGCCCATGGCGCGGTACATGCCGTCGATCGACAGGAAGGCCAGCGAATCCGCGCCAATCAGCTCGCGCATCTCCTCGAGCGAATGCGTCGCCGCCAACAGGCCGCCGCGGTCCGGCAGGTCGATGCCGTAATAGTCAGGGTAGAGGATCGGCGGCGAGGCGAGGCGGAAATGCACCTCGGTGGCGCCGGCCTCGCGCATCATGCGCACGATCTTGCGTGAGGTCGTGCCGCGCACCAGCGAGTCGTCGATCAGGATGATGCGCTTGCCTTCGATCGCGGCGCGGTTGGCGGAGTGCTTCATGCGCACGCCGGATTCGCGGATCGCCTGGGTCGGCTGGATGAAAGTGCGGCCGACATAGTGGTTGCGGATGATGCCGAGCTCGAACGGCACGCCGGAGTGCTGGCTGTAGCCGAGCGCCGCAGGCACCCCGGAATCCGGCACCGGCACGATGACGTCGACATCGACGTGGTTTTCGCGCGCGAGCTGCGCGCCGAACGATTTGCGCACCTGGTAGACCGAGCGGCCGCCGACCACGGAATCGGGGCGGGCGAAGTAGATGTACTCGAACACGCACGGACGCGCCGGCTTGGGCGGGAACGGCTTGTGGCTGTGCACGCCCTGTTCGTCGAAGATCACGACCTCGCCCGGCTCGATGTCGCGGATGTAGCGCGCGCCGATCATGTCGAGCGCGCAGGTCTCCGAGGCCAGGATCGGGCAGCCTTCGAGCTCGCCATAGACCAGCGGACGGATGCCGAGGGGATCGCGGGCGCCGATCAGCTTTTTGTTGGTCAGGCACACCAGCGAGTAGGCGCCTTCGAGCGCACGCAGCGCCTCGATGAAGCGGTCGATGAAGTTGCTGCGGCGGGAATGGGCGACCAGATGCAGGATGACCTCGGTGTCGCTGGTCGACTGCATGATGGCGCCGGCCCGCACCAGCTCGCGGCGCAAGGTGAGACCGTTGGTGAGGTTGCCGTTGTGACCGACCGCGAAGCCGCCGGCATTCAGCTCGGCGAACAGCGGCTGCACGTTGCGCAGGATGGTCGCGCCGGTGGTGGCGTAGCGCACATGACCGACCGCGGCGTTGCCGGGCAGGCGTTCGATCACCTCGCGGCGGGAGAAGGTGTCGCCGACCAGGCCGAGGCGGCGCTCGCTATGGAAGCGCGCGCCGTCATAGGAGACGATGCCGGCCGCTTCCTGGCCGCGATGCTGGAGCGCATGCAGGCCGAGCGCAGTGATCGCCGCTGCATCATTGTGCCCGTAAATGCCAAACACGCCGCACTCCTCGCGCAGCGTGTCTCCATCAAGGTCGGGGTCTCTGAGGTAGGCTTGAGGACCGAAGTCCATATCCGTTTGGGCTTCGCCGGAAGAATCGTGGTGCTGGTCCATCGCGCCTCTCTTCTGGGCTTGGCTCACTTGGCCGCGGGTTTCTCGATCAGCTTCTTCAAGCTGTCGCGGGCAGGCTTGCTGTACCCATCGCCGCCCGCCGCGGGCGACTCGGTGTCAGTCTGGTCGTCGTCCGGCTTGTTCTTCTTGAATTTCTTTAAAATGGTGTTCTCGGGATCATCAGGCAAGAGCGACATCAGCCAATCCCCGGTTCCCTGCAGCACCACGC
>JBARNF010001080.1:0-2588 GCA_049802835.1 Bradyrhizobium sp. | reverse complement strand
AAGCCATTGCGATCATGATGCGCTGGTTTTGTCCACCGGAAAATTCGTGCGGATAGGCGGAAAGCCGGCGTTCCGCATCCGGGATACCGACGAGGTCCAGCAGGCGCCTGGCTTCGGCGTGGATCGCGGCCCCCGAAAGCCCCCGATGCAGCGCAAGGCTTTCGCCGACCTGCCGACGAATCGTGAGCACCGGATTCAATGCGCTCGCCGGGTCCTGAAATATCATCGCGACGCGGCCGCCGCGCACCCTGTCCATGGTGGCAGGCGACGCGTCGAGAATCTCAGTGCCTTCAAGCTTCACGCTGCCGCTGACGGCCGCAGTCTTCGGAAGCAGACCGAGTGCTGCCAGCCACGTCACCGATTTGCCGGAGCCGGATTCGCCGACGAGCCCGACCGCCTCGCCGCGACCGACACTGAGGCTTATGCCGTCCAGCACCTTTACGCCGTTAAAGGCGACTGTCAGGCCGTCGAACGAGACCAGCGGCTGCATGTCTCAAACCTCGAAATTTCCGGCGCGGAAGTCCATGGCAAAGGCCGGAGCAGCCTTCCACTTGATGGACTTCGGCTTCGCGGTGAAGGTCGCGTTCTGGTGCAGCACCGTATAGGCCGGATCCTCGCGCTCACAAATCTCAAGCATGCGGCGGAAGGCCGTACGGCGCGCCGCGCGATCGGTCGAAGTCTCCAGGAATTCGGAGAGCTTGTTGGCTTCCGCGTTTGTGAATTCTCCGATCTGCTGCTGCTGTCCATTCGGTCCGTGCTGGGCGACGAGCGAGGAGACCGGATCGTTGAATGGCGCGGAATTCGACCAGTCGCGCACTGCGCGCGTCGGCGTCCGCTCCATGATCTGGGTCCAGTTCTCCTTCGTCTCGATCTGGACGTTGATGCCCACAGCCTTCCACATCTCCACCAGCACCTGCGCCGTTGCGACCTGATTGGTGTAGTAGTTGTTGAGCATCCGATAGGGGATCGGATCGCCCTTGTAATTGGCCTGCTTCAGAAGATCCTGCGCGATTTTGGGGTTGTATTCTGGCACGGTCCAGTCGGACTGGAACATGTCGGCGTAGAACTCCCATTGCAGCCCGCGCGGAACGCGCGTGCGTCCGGCCCAGAGGCTGTCGACGATCGCCTGCCGATCGATCGCATGGGTGAAGGCACGACGCATCAGCGGATTGGCAAGCTGCGGATGGTTCTTGTCGAACACCGTCAGCCGGTGGTTCATGATCGTGCCGCCCTGGACCTCGAAGGCCGCGTTCTTCTCGATGCCGGCAATCTGATCTGGCGGAATGTCGCAGGCGAACTGGTACTGGCCGGACACAAGTCCGTTCACGCGGCTTGATACTTCCGGAACCTCGACGAAACGAATGCGCTTGATCGGCGGACGGCCGCCCCAATATTCATCATGCGCCTCGAGCGTGAGCGACACGTCCGGCCTGAACTCGACCACCTTATAAGGACCGGTCGTTATCGGCTTGCGTGCCCAGTCGAGATAGCTTCCGGCCTCCTCCCAGCCGCGGCGGCTCATGATGTCGGATCCGTAACGCGACAGCCGGCCCTCCAGCGTTACATCGGGCGTGGCATTGACGAAGCGCACCGTGTATTTATCCACGGCCTCGACGCGGATGAGGTCGGGCCACGCACGGCGCGCTGCAGCCGGTACTTCCGCCGGCAATTCCTTGCCGGGACGCGGCGTCGGGATCTGCTCAAACGCCTTGATGGTGCTCCGGTTCTTGGCTTCTGTATTGGCGAACATGCGCTCGCGACTGAAACTGAAGATGACATCCTCGGCCGTCATCTCGTCGCCGTTGTGGAACTTTACACCCTGGCGAAGCTTCAGTTCGACGACCTGGTCGTCGACACGACGCCATTCGGTGGCGAGTCCCGGCCTCACGCTGAGGTCGCCGCGCCAGTTCTTGCTGATCAGAGCCTCCCACAAGGAGGAGAAAAACACGCGCTCGCCGACATTGGACTGCTCGCGCAACACATCGAGCGTGTTGGAGTTCGTGACCTTCTGGACCGCGATATTGATCGACGGGCGACTGTCGGCCTGCCCGATCGAAATACGCGGCAAGACAAATGCACCGGCGGCGCCGGCGCCAAGGCTCAGCAAGGAACGGCGGGTGGGACGGATCATGAATCGCTCCCCTTTCTTGGGACAACAGCAATGTGTACGGAGATCGGCGCCGCGGTTATCGCGTGTATCGTCGACCTATCATTCTCCCGAACAGGCACGAGGCGACGACTGCTTGACTTTCACACCGCGAGGCCGAGCGCCTCGAGATGCGCGGCGCCACGACGAATGTTCGTCTGATCCTTGACCTCGATCAGAAGACGGGGCTTGCTCGACAAACGGCCGAGTGCCCTGAACACGGCAGCCCAGCGCACGGAGCCATCACCCGGCAGCCAATGACGGTCCGAGTAGCCGTCGGTATCCTGAATGTGGACGTGGGCAAGGTCATCGCCGGCGGCATCGACGTAATAGTCGACCGGCGGCGCGCCGGTGGACACGTGCGCGTAATGCGCGTGTCCGGTATCGATCGAAACCCGAACCGCGGCGCTGTTAAAGCTCCTGGCGAGCAGGACGCGGGCAG
>JBARNF010001079.1:0-2345 GCA_049802835.1 Bradyrhizobium sp. | reverse complement strand
TAGACCAGGATCAGCTTGATCTTCTTGTCCGGGCCGATGATGAAGACGTTGCGGACGGTCAGGTTGTCCGCGGCCGTGCGCTTGCTCGGATCGCCGGAGATCGCCGCCGGCAGCATGTCGTAGAGCTTGGAGACGTTGTAGTCGGTGTCGCCGATCATCGGGTAGTTCGGCGCCGCTCCCTGGGTCTCCTTGATGTCCTCAGACCATTTGGTGTGATTGTCCACCGCATCGACGGAGAGCCCCATCAGCTTGACGCCGCGCTTGTCGAATTCCGGCTTCAGGTGGGCGAGGGCGCCGAGCTCGGTGGTGCAGACCGGGGTGAAATCCTTCGGGTGCGAGAACAAGAGCGCCCAGCTGTCGCCGATCCAGTCGTGGAATTTGATCTTGCCTTCGGTGGTTTGCGCCTCGAAATCCGGGGCGGTGGAGCCGATTTGGAGAGCCATGGACGTCCTCAATTGATTGCAGATGGGCGGATAAATTCTTCTAACCACTATAGGAAATACCGCTCCATAAGGGAACTGGCTGTCAAAAAATAGAAAATAGTTTCTCCAGAACTCACGCGCGCAACAACTTCTTTTGAGTTCCCGCCCTGCGACGAAACATCCGCGAGACGACCGGCTGCCCAGATTTCGCCATGTCTCGGTCGCAACACGCCGGCCCCGAAAGGCAGCGACTTTGAACCGTGATCGAGGTCACTGCGGCAAATCGGCAACCGATACAAAAACCCACAACGCCGTTTTGAACCGTTAACCACTCGTTCAGACGCGGACCGACAAGGTGGGTCAACACAGCAACTGAGAAGAGAACATGTCTGCCTCTGCACCAAAAACCATCGGCTCCCTCGATGGTCTCGAACCGTCCTCCTGTGAAACTGCTGCGTCTGCGCTCGGCATCGTGCGCGACGGCGTGATCACCGGCGAGGGCCCGACCACCGCGGGACGCGTCCATTTCTCCCGCGTGCTCGATGCCGACGACGTGGCCTGGTGCGCCCACATCCTGACCGCAGCCGCGATCAATGACGCGCCGGTCAGCCGCGCCGAGGCCGAGGCCATGTTCGAGATCGACGCAGCCGCGACCGAGCGCAACGATGACGGCCGTTTCGAGGACCTGCTGGCCAAGGCGATTGCCCATCACACGGCGGCCGCTTCCGGCCTTCCGGTGCCGCCGCGCAGCGTCGCGCTGTCGACTGAGACGGATATCGCGAGCTGGGCTCCGGCCAACGCCCGCGGCGTGCGCACCGATTTACTCGAGTGGGTCGCCAAGCAGATGCGCGGCAAGCGCCAGGGCAATCGCACCCTGAGGGCGATGGTTGCAACCCTGGTCGGCGTCACCGTGCTGCCGCTGGCGCAGCTGCCGTCGATGATCGATATCGGGATGTAAGGCGCATCGCGCCCATCCATCAGAACGAAGTCCAAGAGCGCGATGCTTCCATCGCGCTCTTTTTTTCTTTCTAGCTATTTCGCCGCCGCCTTCTGCTTCGGCGCTTCGTCGTCGAGACCGACGGTGCGGCCGGGGAAGCCGGCGACATCGAAATAGCGCTGGGTGCCGACGCGCTGCAGCTTCAGCACGGTGCGCAGGCCGCCGGCGGCCGGGTCGGACCTGACGACATCGGAGGAAGCCTTCGGCGTCGCGCCGTTCGGCATCGCCTCGGTCATCACCCGGCCGACCAGCTTGCCCTTTGGAGCGACCTTGAGGTCGAGCAGCTTGGCTGCGGTGATGCCGACATCGGCGTTGCTGACGGGCAGGGGATCGGCGAAGCCCGCCTTGAAGTCCGGACCGATGGCGGCCATGAAGTTCAGGGTGTCGCCACGGCTGAACGAGCCATGCATGCCCTGGCCCTGGCGCAGCACGGTGTCGGAGACCTCGACCGAGCAGTTGGTCGGCGCGTCGCAGCCGGGTGCCACGTAGGAGCGGAAGTTGACGACGATCGCGGGATGCGGCGTCACGGCCTTGCCGTTCAGGTTGATCTCCGACAGCGGCAGGGTGCCGGGGATGTCGCCGAGCTTGTCGTCGACGAAGATGCCGGAGACGTAATCCTGGGCGAGCAGCGCCTTGACGGTGCGCTGCGCCAGCTTCCTGTCGCGGTTGGGCAGATAGATCAGGTCCGAGCCGCCATTGGTGGCGACCACGAGATCGGGCTTGGTCGGGTCCTTGCCGAGCACGCCGTTGCCGGCCTTGGGGTGCTTGCCCTCCGGCACGGCCGCGTTCTTGTCGTTCGGATCGAACAGCGGCAGGTCGAGCGCCTTGGCGAGGTCGAGCGCCAGGAAGCCCATCGGCAGGAAATCCTTCGGCGTGTCGTCATAGCTGACTTTGGCCGACGGGCTCGACTTGCTCTCCTTGGAGAT
>JBARNF010001078.1:0-1572 GCA_049802835.1 Bradyrhizobium sp. | reverse complement strand
GGCGAGGAAGGCCATCAGGTCCGCGATCTCGCTGACATGAGCGGGACGGCCGAGCGGCAGGCTCTTCTGAAATTCCGTGTAGCGGCTCTCGTCGCCGAACAGGTCGCGGGCGCGGGTCTTCAGCAGGGTGACATGGCGATCGGTGCCGACCGGCCCGGGATTGATGCCGACGACGCGGATGTTGTCGGCGAGGCTCTTGGAGCCGAGCGCGCGGGTGAAGGCCATCAGCGCCGCGTTGCCGGCGCTGCCGCAGATGTAGTTGGCGTCGAACTTCTCGCCGGCCGCGCCGATGTCGTTGATGATGACGCCGGCCCCGCGCGCCTTCATCTGCGCATAGACCAGCCGGGTCAGGTTGATGAAGCCGAACACTTTCAGGTCCCAGGCATGCCGCCAGGCTGCCTCGTCGATCTTGTCGATGGCGCCGCCGGGAATGTCGCCGGCATTGTTGACGAGGATGTCGATGTCGGCCGCCTCCTGCGCCAGCCGTGTCACATCCTCCGACTTGCGCAAGTCCACCACGTGAGACGCCGCATCGATTTGATGCTTCGACCTCAACTGCTCGACCAGCGCCGCGAGCCGGTCGCCACTGCGCGCCGCGAGCCTGACGTGACAGCCTTCCTCGGCGAAGGCTTCGGCTGCCGCGGCGCCGATCCCCTTGGATGCACCGGTGACGAGGACGCGCTTGCCGCGCAGATGAAGGTCCATGAACATGCTCGCTGGGGTGGGTGAGGAGATCGGATTGTCGGGCGCGTCAGCCATGCGGTCAATCTTGCACCGCAGCGTTGCGCTAGGGCGTGGTTTGGTTCATTCAGGCATCTGACATTTCAGCCGGGGTACCGGCGTAAACGACCAAGGATCCGCTCGATGAGCAAGAAGCCCTATCGCATCGCAGTCATTCCCGGCGACGGCATCGGCAAGGAGGTCATGCCCGAGGGCATTCGCGTGATCGAGACGGCCGCCAAGAAGCACGGCGTTGCGGTGCAGTTCGACCATTTCGACTTCTCGAGCTACGACTATTACGAGAAGCACGGCCAGATGATGCCGGACGACTGGAAGGCGCAGATCGGCAGCCATGACGCGATCTATTTCGGCGCCGTCGGCTGGCCCGCCAAGATCGCCGATCACGTCTCGCTGTGGGGCTCGCTGATCAAGTTTCGCCGCGAGTTCGACCAATACGTCAACCTGCGCCCGGTCAGGCTGATGCCGGGCGTGCCGTCGCCGCTGGCGGGCCGCAAGCCCGGCGACATCGATTTCTGGGTGGTCCGCGAGAACACCGAAGGCGAGTATTCCTCCGTCGGCGGCCGCATGTTCCCGGACACCGATCGCGAGTTCGTCACGCAGCAGACGGTGATGACGCGGATCGGCGTTGATCGCATCCTCAAATTCGCCTTCGAGCTCGCGCAGTCCCGGCCGAAGAAGCATCTGACCTCGGCGACCAAGTCCAACGGCATCTCGATCACGATGCCGTATTGGGACGAGCGCGTCGAGGCGATGGCGAATAACTATCCGGGCGTGAAGTGGGACAAGTACCACATCGACATTCTCACCGCGAACTTCGTGCTGCATCCCGAC
>JBARNF010001077.1:0-2533 GCA_049802835.1 Bradyrhizobium sp. | reverse complement strand
CCTCGGGGTAGCGATGATAGTGATCGCAGGCAACGTCCCCGGTATCGTGATTGGCGATCGCGCCCTTTTGCGCATAGGTGTCCCATACGCTTGGGCGGCGGCCGTCCTCCTGCGTCGCGCCTTCGATCTGGAAGCTCGAGGTCGAAACCCCCCAGATAAAATCGCGCGGCAGCCGCCCGATCGGAAATGCTTCGGAAGCGGCGTTAAAACCTGGTCTTTGGACCGCACCATCGGCGGGAATCACGGTGCATGGCCTCCATCGCCGTCGCCGTACAAGCTATTCTAGCGTCAAGTTGTCTTCTTGATGCATGTCAACATTTTTCGCGTCGTTTACGGGCATTCTTTTGTTTTCCGAAGGTTAGGCGGCGATGTCGGATCGAACTTCAAAAACCCGCTGGGGCGGGATAGGGGGCGGCACCATTCAGCCTAGCGGCTATTTCCGTGTCGCCGAAAACGACGGAATTTTCTGGCTTCTCGATCCCGACGGCGGCCGCTTCCTGTCCAAGGGCGTAAATACAGTCTGTTTCGATCAAGATCACATCCTTGGTAGTCCGCGGATCCCATACGCCGAAGCTTGCACGCGCAAGTATGGCAGCGAGGCCGCTTGGCGCGTCGCCGCGGGCGCTCGTCTCATGGGCTGGGGGTTCAACACCCTCGGCTCATGGTCGGACCAGCGTTTGGCAGATAGGGGGTCCTTCGGGCTTGCAGTGACACCCAATCTCGATCTGGGAATGTCGTTTGCTTGGATCATGAACGGCAAGTTCAAAGAGGGCCCCTTTCAGGAATTTCCCGATGTTTTCGACATCAACTTCGAACGTTACGTGCGCGGTCGCGCGCGCGAACTGTGCGCTGGGCGACTCGGCGACCAACATATCCTCGGCTGGTTTATCGACAATGAATTGCGCTGGGGGTCTGATTGGCGCGGTTCTGACGAACTACTTACCCTATTCCTTGGCTTGCGGACGACAGCGCCGGGTCGTGCGGCGGCTGTCGCCTGGTTGCGCGCGCGCTATCAGGATTTTGAAAAGTTCAATTTAATCTGGCGTACCCCGGCGCAGTCCTGGGACGCTCTGGACGCGATGACGCGCATCGAGCCGCCTTATCGGCGCGCTCCAGTTTATCAGTGCAACCCAATCGAGGAGGAAACTGCAAATCGTCTCGATCCCGCACGCGCGGCTTTTTTCGCCAGCTGCGATGCATTTGCTGCGCTGGTTGGCGAGCTCTATTTCGAAACAACGTGTACCGCCATAAGAACAGCGGACCCAAACCATCTCATTTTAGGAAGCCGTTTTGCCTACGTTCCGGCTTTCGGGGTTGTTGAAGCTACCGCGAGGCATTGCGATGTCATTTCCATAAATTGTTATGACTCCGATGCCAGTCCGGCTATCGAGGCCTACAGGGACACGCACAAACCCTGTCTCATTGGCGAATTTTCGTTCCGTAGCGCCGATTCCGGATTGCCAAATACAAATGGGGCGGGGCCACTCGTGGCCACGCAGACTGAACGTGCCGCTGCATACCGGCGCTTTGTCACCACCGCTCTATCCAAGCCGACGATTGTCGGATTCCATTGGTTTGAGCATGCCGATCAGCCCGCAGAGGGGCGCTTTGATGGAGAAAATTCTAACTTTGGGATCGTATCGATCAATGATGAGGTTTACGCAGAGCTCGCGCAAGTGATGAAGTCGGTGAATGCCGAGGCGGAAACCCTTCATGCTGCGGCGGGACGCACCGTTTGATTGGCAAACAAGCCCAGGATGAGCAACCAAGCCAAAATTGTTTTTCTCGGCGCGACGAGCATGTCGTGTGGTTTGAACGTCCTGCGCGACATCTTCAGCAGCGATGAATTGCGCGGATGCACGCTGACTTTGGTTGGCCGCAACCAGGATAGCCTGGCGAAAGTCTCGAACCTTGCCAGACTCCTGAACGCAAAGTTCTGTGCCGGTCTGCATATCGAGCAGACCGCCGATCGCCGTGCCGCTCTCGACGGCGCGCGATTCGTGATCAATGCGACAGCGATTGAACGGAACCGTTTGTGGAAGCTGGATTTTGATGTTCCTCGCAAATATGGCATTCGCCATACGCTCGGAGAAAATGGCGGGCCGGGCGGGCTTTTCTTCACGCTTCGCACTCTGCCACTGGTGTTCGATATCGTGCGCGAGATGCGCGAGCTTTGCCCAAATGCGCTGTTCATCAACTTTTCGAACCCGGAAAGCCGCATTATCCTCGCGCTTGGCAAATATAGCCCAATCGCGGCTCTGGGCCTTTGCCACGGCATCTTCATGGGGCAGGGAGATGTAGCGCGTGTTATGGGTCTACCTCATGAGCGGGTCGAAGTGTGGGGCGCAGGCATCAATCACTTCCAGTGCTTGATGAAAATACGTGACCGCACAACCGGTAAAGATCTCTATCCGCTTCTGCGGGCTAAAGAGAGCCACTATGATTCCAAGTTCGCTCCACTGACGCGCCGACTTTTTCGGACGTTCGGTTACTGGATGACATGCAGCGATGAACATCTTGGGGAGTACCTGGC
>JBARNF010001076.1:0-3821 GCA_049802835.1 Bradyrhizobium sp. | reverse complement strand
CTGCCGAACACGCCCGTCGTGATCGAGCCGCAGGGCGAGGATGCCGCGCGCGAGCGCTTCAAGCAGATCATCGACTATTACGACGCGCGGCGCGAGGCGATGGAGCATCCGGGCGGCGGTGCGATCTACAAGCCATTGACGGTCAACCGGCTGTATCTGACCGCGGGCGAATGGGCCGAAAGGCTCGGCGCCGTACCGCTGGCGCGCCTGACGCCGTTCGCGGTACCCGAGGATGCCGGCGTGATCGACATCGGCGCGCGCGCGGGGCGCAACTTCGCCCCCGAACGCAACGACGCCGCCGTCAACGTGTTCGAGGCCGTGGTGGCGCATGTGCAGGCGCTGCAGTCGGTGCGCAAGAAGGTCGTCATCGCGCTGTGGAGCGAAGGCTCGCGCGACCGCATGGCGAGCATGCTCAGGGATCACAAGCTGATCCATGTCACCAGCGTCAACACCTGGCGCGTGGTGCAGGCGACGCCGCGCAACGAGACCATGCTGGCGCTGCTCGGGCTGGAGTCCGGCTTCGAGACCGACCAGATCGCTGTGATCTCCGAGCAGGACATTCTCGGCGACCGGCTGGTGCGGCCGCGCAAGGCGAGCCGCAAGCTCGACAACTTCATCTCGGAGGTCACAAGCCTCGGCGTCGGTGACATCGTGGTCCATGTCGATCACGGCATCGGCCGCTTCGTCGGCCTGCAGACGCTCGAGGTGGCCGGCGCGCCGCACGACTGTCTCGAATTGCGCTATGCCGGCGAGACCAAGCTGTATCTGCCGGTCGAGAACATCGAGCTGCTGTCGCGCTACGGCTCCGACCAGACCAATGTCGAACTGGACAAGCTTGGCGGCTCCGGCTGGCAGACGCGCAAGGCCAAGCTGAAGAACCGCATCCGCGAGATGGCCGGCGAGCTGATCAAGATCGCCGCCGAGCGCATGCTGCACGAGGCGCCGAAGCTGCCGGTGCAGGCGGGTGCCTATGACGAGTTCTGCGCCCGCTTCCCCTATGACGAGACCGAGGACCAGCTCGCCGCAATCCAGGCGACGCTCGGCGATCTCGAATCCGGGCGCCCGATGGACCGGCTGATCTGCGGCGACGTCGGCTTCGGCAAGACCGAGGTGGCGCTGCGTGCGGCCTTCGCGGTGGCGCTCGACGGCAAGCAGGTCGCGGTCGTCGTGCCGACCACGCTATTGGCCCGCCAGCACGCCAGGACCTTCACCGACCGCTTCCACGGCTTCCCGGTCAACGTCGCGCAGGCGTCGCGGCTGGTGTCGACCAAGGAGCTCAACCAGGTCAAGAAGGGGCTCACCGACGGCTCGATCGACATCGTCGTCGGCACCCATGCGCTGCTCGGCAAGGCGATCAAGTTCCGCGATCTCGGCCTCCTGATCGTCGACGAGGAGCAGCATTTCGGCGTCAGCCACAAGGAGCGTCTGAAGCAGCTGCGCGCCGAGGTGCATGTGCTGACCCTGTCGGCGACACCGATCCCGCGCACGCTTCAGCTCGCATTGAGCGGCGTGCGCGAATTGTCGATCATCGCTTCGCCGCCGGTCGATCGTCTGGCGGTGCGCACCTTCGTGGCCCCACATGATCCCGTCATGATCCGCGAGGCTTTGCTGCGCGAGCGTTTTCGCGGCGGCCAGGCGTTCTATGTGGTGCCGCGCATCGACGATCTCGCCGAGGTCAAGGAGTTCCTCGACAAGACCGTGCCCGAGATGAAGGTCGCGGTCGCCCATGGCCAGATGGCGCCGACAATCATCGAGGACATCATCTCGGCGTTCTACGACGGCAAGTTCGACATCCTGCTGTCGACCACCATCGTGGAGTCCGGCCTCGACATTCCCCGCGCCAACACCTTGATCGTGCACCGCGCCGACATGTTCGGCCTCGCCCAGCTCTATCAGCTGCGCGGCCGTGTCGGCCGCTCCAAGCTGCGCGCCTATGCGCTGTTCACCTTGCCGTCGACGCACAAGATCAGCGCCCAGGCCGAGAAGCGCCTGACCGTGCTGCAGTCGCTGGAGACGCTGGGCGCCGGCTTCCAGCTCGCCAGCCACGATCTCGACATCCGCGGCGCCGGCAACCTCCTCGGCGACGAGCAGTCCGGCCACATCAAGGAGGTCGGCTTCGAACTCTACCAGTCGATGCTGGAGGAGGCGATCGAGAACCTCAAGGCCGGCGTCACCGAGCCCACCGTCGACCGCTGGTCGCCGCAGATCACGATTGGCATGCCCGTGCTGATCCCGGAGGACTACGTCTCCGACCTGTCGGTGCGGCTGTCGCTGTATCGCAGGCTCGCCGATCTCGAGACCGACGACGAGATCGAGAATTTTGCCGCCGAGCTGCGCGACCGTTTCGGCAAGCTGCCGGACGAGACGCGCTATCTGTTCAAGGTCGCCGCGATCAAGAACTACTGCCGCAGAGCCAATGTCGAGAAGGTCGATGCCGGCCCGAAGGGCGCCGTCATCGCCTTCCGCGACAACAGCTTTGCCTATCCCGATCGCCTGGTGGCCTTCATCAAGCGGCACGGCCAGGCCGCCAAGGTGCGGCCCGACATGAAGGTCGTGTTCCTGCAGGTGTGGGAGACTCCGGAGGAGCGCCTCGCGGGCACGACGGATATCCTGAAGGAACTGGCGGAGCTGGCGGAGAAGAAGAAGGCGGCGTAGCAGCACCGCATCGATCGTTTGATCTCCGCTCGCTTCGTCAGGTCGGCTGGATGCGGCTGTCCTCCAGCCGAGCTATCGCAGTTGCCAGCCGAAATGCAGCGCGAAGCTGGCGATGACGAAGACCGAGACGATGGCGACCACGCTCACCCAGTCGGTCTCATCGCGAGATTGTCTGTTCTGCATCGCAACGCTCCGCCCCACAAGACGCCCCAAGTCCGAGGACGATAGCAGCAGACGAGTGGGGCGAATGCGCGATCCGAAGATGTACGTGTTTGGTTGAGATCGTGGCCAAGCGGGAGCGAAAGTCCCGTATGACATGAGGCCAATCGCACCGCGTAGAGTGGGCAAAGCGGCCGCCGTCAGGCGGCAGCGTGCCCACCGTCGATCAGCGTGCTCGGCAGCGAGATGGTGGGCACGGCGCTATCGGCGATCTCGTATCTGGCAACACTGTGCATGCGCCTTTGCGCACCTTACGGCTCACTGCTGCCGGCGCAACCCACGCTCGAATTTGCAAGCATCACAGATCGATCCTGACCTCGACCGCGTCAGGGTCTTTCGCTTCGCCGTATCGCTTGATCACAAAGCCGCCCCGCGTCGAGGGGACCGCCTTCAGGATCGGCGCGATGACACCGAACAGCTGATCGGCGTCGGGACCGTACATGAAGAGCACACAGCGTCCTCCACCGAACTCGTCGCCGTCGAATTCGCCGACGCCGTGATGTTCGATCGCCTGGTGCAGCTGGGCTGTCAGATCGGCGATCTCTGCGCATTCGTGCTCCGACCCGAAGGAGCCTTCTCTCAAGGGGATGTAGGCAATGACAGCCTGTTCCATGCGCCATTCCAGTCTAATGCTGACGGTACGATATAGCACGCGTCGGGTGGGGGAGCGAAGCGCAACCAGCCACTGAACGTGACCGGCGCGTTGCGGTTCGCTGACGCTCCTACTCCGTCGTCATCTCCATCACCCACGCCCGCTGCTCTTCCGTATCCGGCACGCGCGCGCCGCGCGCGGCGGTGATCCGCGCCAAGGCCTCGGCCGGGTTGACACCCAGCCGGATCATCACGCAAGCCGCAATGGCGGCCGAGCGGCCGATGCCGGCGCGGCAATGGATCAGAGCGGCGTCCCCGGTTGTCAGCCGTGCTGCGATGCCCTGTGTGAATTGCAC
>JBARNF010001075.1:0-2383 GCA_049802835.1 Bradyrhizobium sp. | reverse complement strand
GCGAGGTGGTGCGCACCTGCCGCGAGCACAAGGTCGCGGTCGGCCATCCGCACGTGGACGCCACCAATGTGGAGCGCATTCTCGGCGAGGGCTTCAGCTTCCTGATGGCGGCGCCGGTGCGCAGCTTCGCCGCCCTCGACAAGGGCCGCCAGCTCGCCGGGCGGAATTAGCCGGCCGCGTCAGCGGCCGAGCAGGCCGGCCGCGAGCTCGCGATTGATCAGGATCAGGGAGGCGAGCCGCTCCGGCGCCGGCTCGCTCGTCACCTCGATCGTCCGGTTCATGACGAACAGGCCGAGATTGGCGACGTTCTGACGGATGGGCGCGGGCAGGAGATTGTCCTCGCTCGCGACGGCGGCGAGGAGAACGGTCCACAGCTTGCGATTATACGTGAGCGCGTCGCCGAGATCGTGCCGCTGGTTGTCCCACGCGTCCTTGACGCTCTGCAGGCGGGCGGCCGCCTTGAGCAGCAACTGGGCTTCGAGTTCGCGCGGATTGGCGATTTGCTTTGCCACCGACCCATAGGCCTGCGCCGCGTTGTGCATGTGAAGGGAGCTCCTGGATAATCGATTCCTATCGGGCGGTACTTTTTTACAACACGGCCGTTAAGAGATGATTATCCCTGTTGGTTTCGCTGCGGTCGTGATAATACGCATGCGTCCGCCGTCCCCCCGCTACATCGGGCCCCCAAAAAGAAAAACGGCGGGGCGCGAGCGCCCCGCCGTCCCTTCCGGCCCGCGGGCCGAAAGACTTAGAACAGCCGCAGCACGCCCTGGCTCGCCTGGTTGGCGAGGGAGAGAGCGGTGGTGGACAGTTGCTGGCGGGTCTGCAAGGCCAGCACGTTGGCGGCCTCTTCGTTGGAGTCGGCGAGGACGAGGGCGTCGGCGCCGGTCTGCAGCGTGTTGATCATCGACTTGGTGAAGTCCTGCCGATTCTGCACGCTGGTCAGGTTCGCGCCGTATTGCGAAGCCTGGGTGCGCAGGGTGACCATCGCCGTGTTCAACGAGGACAGCATCGTGTCCAGATCGCTGTCACTGCTGAAGTCGACGCTGCCGTCGATCGACAGGCTTTCGGAGCTGATGGCGCCGAACGCGGTGCCATCCGACTTCTTGCCCTGGATGTCGATCGAGCTGGTGCCGGTCTCGTTGAAGGTCAGCTTCAGCTTGTCGCCGGCGAGAAGATTGATGCCGTTGAAGCTGGCGTCGCCCGCCAGCTTGTCGAGCTGCGTCTTCAGGTCGGTGAACTGGTTCTTCAAGCTGGCGCGGACGTTGTTTCCGCTGGCGCTGCCGGCGGCGATCGTGCGCGAGTCGGCGGAATCGCCCGTGATGTCGGTGCCGTCGAGACCGGACACGGCGATCGCCGACGTGGTCAGGTTCTCCAGCTTCAGGTCGTTGTTGGTGTCCTTCGACGCCTTGACCTTGCCCGAGAGCGCGCTGTTGCCGTTGATGGCCGTCACGAGATCGTCGATGCTCTTGCCCGAGCCGGCGACCGCTTCCGTGCCGTTGGTCGACGTCAGGGTCGAGAAGCCGAGGGTCGCAGCACTGGCGCCGGCCACCGTGATGTCCTTGCCGCTGCTGTTCACCAGCTTGATCGCGCCGCCGGACACTTCCGCCCGAACGGTCGAGCCGGCCGAGTTGAGGTCGTCGTTGATGTCGTCGACCTTGGCCTGAAGCGTGACAGATCCGGCCTGGAACGAGATCGCATCCGCACCGGTGCCGTCATCGATCGTGATGCCGCCGCCGGACAAGTCGGTGTTGTAGGTGCCGACGTCGCTGGTCAGGGTCGTGACGGTCGCGTTGACGTCTTGCGTATAGGTGTCGACCGACACGGCGACGCCGCTGCCGAGATCGAAGCTGATCTTGTTGTTGCTCGCGGTCGAGGTGTTGCCGCCGGTCTGGGTGACCGCACCAGGCGTGACGCTGGTGGACTTGTCCTGGCGCGCCTGGCGCACGGTCGACTGCATCGATTCGACCGTCTTGGTGATCGCCTTCAGGCCGTTGTCGGCGGCTTCCAGCGTCTTGATGCCGTTCGACATCGAGTCGAGGAGGTTGCCGAGGTCGGTAGCGCGGGCCTGCAGCGAGGTGGAGGTGAAGAAGTTGGTCGGATTGTCGAGGGCCGAGTTGACCTTCTTGCCGGTGGCCAGCTTGTTCTGGGTGGTGGCCATCAGCGCCGCGGTATTCTGCAGCGAGAGCAGGTTCTGCCGAATGCCGGCTGAGAGGACGATATCGGAAGCCATGAGTCTGAACCTTTCTGGTCAGGTGCCGTACGGATCACGCATGTCGTTCACGATGATCGCAACGATCTGATCGCATGCGTGGGTGAAACGGACTGTAAAAAAGGGGGGTTAACGCCGGTATAATAAAGGGTAGCGGCATAGTCTTTTCAG
>JBARNF010001074.1:0-4691 GCA_049802835.1 Bradyrhizobium sp. | reverse complement strand
GGTTCTTCGTTTGAACCTGTTTGCGATGCCCGGGTCGGATGACCCTGATCAGCCTGCTGTGAGGCAACAAGTCTCATGTCCGTATCAAGTACATTGCGACTGGGATCTTTTTTCAGGACCGACTGTGACGTCTGCTGAAGCTGCCGTTGGTCCGGGAGATTGTTTCCGAGCAGATAGTCAAACAGCCACTGGCGGATCTGGCTTTCAGGGATAGTTGATGGTTCGGGTACAGGTGCCGGAATGGGAGGAAAACTCGGGCTATCGTTGCCGGGGAACGGGTATTGTAACGATCGCGGCAAGCCCGGCTGTGATGGATCTTTGAACCATGACGGCAATCCTGGTGTCCTCGACCCTGGTAGCGGAATGTCTCGGAAAGGATCGACATAATTTCTGCGGCCAAGATACCTTCTCCAATCTGGCACGATCCCTTCACGCAAGATATCTGGCCAATCACTCGATTTATCCTTTGAATTTCCCACCATATCTTCACTCCCCCAGACAAAAAACGGCGCGCCAAGTCAGCGCGCCGTCAACGATCAAAACTTCTGATATCGAGAGCAGCTCAACTTACATTTCGAAGGGAGCCCTCATGGATCGTAGATAACCCGTACATCGAACGGCAATTGCTGGGCAAGAGCCTCAACTTCCTCCTGGCTCTCGGGATAACGTTCGTAGACGATCTTTGTCTTAACCGAGCTTTGCTGATAGCGAGGATGCCATGTCCACATCAAACCCGCCAATCTGTTCGTCCCTGACTGGTCGATGTTTATTAGAGTTCTTCTGATAAATGCACTCTCCGGCGGTTCCTCGAATTCACGATTGACGCGCCGCGCGCTCATGAACTTGTCTCTCATATCATAGGGCTGACCAGGCGTCTGAAAAAGCGATTGCGTCGCGGAGGTGGAGCTACAGTCTCCCATGTCAAAGCGCGGCAGACCTCCGTCGCGTGCCTTCCGAAAACCTACGCAGAATCCGTCTACCACCAGAGGCCGCCATGCAACCAACCCATCTCTTAGTACGATGGTTCTCCCGGAAGCAAACACGAAATAAGTGGCGCACCCGATCAAGCAGTAGCCACGAACGACGACGGTTGCATCGCGATCACGTAAGCGATCGGCAAGCTTCATCATTGCAACGTCGTCACCACCATGACTGCGGACAACAAAAAGTCCACCGGATTGCAGCTGGTTGACGAGCGACAGATCCTGATCGCGATGAACAAGGCCGTCAAAGCAGAGAATCCGCCGATCCGGCGAAAGTGCCAGCCGTAGCGGGAATTCGCCAGCGCAGTATTCTGCAGCAGCGCGATAAGGGCCGAAGTCGATCTCCTCGGCACGAGGAGCGTTCATCCTCATCGTGAGTGCCAGCGCCACGAGAGCGGCTTTTGCTCCCGATCGCACAAAGCCTGCTAAGACTCTTGCTGTTTCGGTGCGATCTGCACTTGTCCTATGAAACATGCGTTTTGCCCGGCAACTACACAATTTGCGGAGATAACATGTCGCCTGAAGGCAGGAGAACATATCAAGAACATTCTGTCAAGCGCAACGTTCGTCTTTGAGCGTGCCGCCAACCGGGGCAGAGCTAATTTATCCCGTGATCGGATCGCCTTGTCTGATCAACGTATCAAAGAACGCTATCGAGATCATCACAGCTGATTGTCACTTCAACTCCTTTTGGATAATCACATGCGTCTGCCGATAGCCGTTGAGCGCGCGCAGCCAGCCTCTACGGCCGTAGACGCGCATGCCGCGACAGCCCTCTGCCTTCGCGTAGGTTTCGATGCCTGAGATGAGCGGCAGCCAACGTGCCATGGTCTGGCCTTCGCAGGCCGTAATGACGCACACCATGCCTGTCTCGGTCAGCTCCAGCCTGGTCGCCGCAACGGCGTTGATCGTGGCGGCACCGGAGGCGCCATCCAGCGCTAGCCATAGCAGCGCCCGTCCCGCGAGCACGTCTCGCTCGATATCTGCGAAGGCGGACAGGCCAGTGCGGCGGATCGCCCGCCGCAGACGCGGCGCGACGATTGGCCAGATTGTCCTGACGTGCTCGGGGTCGACGCAGGCGAGCTCAACCGAGCAGGGCATAGAGAAACGCCCGCGTCGTTGCCGCGCTGCTGGTGTGGGTGAGCGTGAACGCGCCGTTGGCCACGGCGCTCACATAGATCGTGCCGTTGCCGAGCTCGGCCGCGGCGCTCGCTGTCGCGGGAGTCAGGATCGGAGTCGACGAGACCGAACAGTTCTTGTCGGCGACCACCGTTGTGGATGTGCCGGACGAGAGCGTGACGCTGCCGACGGCGTTGGATCGTCCCGCCGCGAGCTGCTGCAGCGCGAGGATGATCTTCTTGAGGTCGGTCTCGGTAATGCCGGGAACGTAGGCCGTCATAGCGTTCCACTCGTGGTCAGATCAGGCACCACACCAGCGCAGAATGTCCACGACGAGGCGGCTGGAATGCGGACCTTGAAGCGGGCATAGCGCGTGTCTCGGCGAAGGTCACAGCGGCCTGTTCGGGCATTGACCGGCACCTCGGCGCCCGCCGCGGCCGGCGCCGATGGCGTGTCACGATAGGAGACCGACCCGTAGAGCATCGCGGCGTCGGTGACCGGCCGAAACCCTCGGATCATGATCCGGTTGTCATCCGTGCCCTGCTCCGCGCTCTCGATCGTCGCCTCGAGATTGCTGCCGCGAAAGAAGCCCAGCACGTGGCTGCCGGAGAACTGCGCGATCTCGGGCTGCACGGCAGTCGCATAGGCGTCGAGGCTCAAGGTCATCGCATCGATCGACGACGAGATGCTGTCGAGATTCTCGAGCGTGAGGCCTGTCTGCGACATGCCGAGCAGATATTCACCCGCCGCCGCGATCGAGAAGAAACGGTCGAGCAGGAAATCGTAACCGAGCAGCTTGTCATAGGTACCGATCGTGCCGGAGACGGATTTGTACGACCAGAACACGCGCGTCGAACGTGGATCGGCTGCCCCGATCAGGAGCTGCAGATTGCCCTTGTCGATGTCCGCCAGAAAGGTGCGGTCGACCTTTTCGCGGCCGATCGGCTGTGGCACGCCGCCGGGCTCGATCTTGTGAAAGCCCTGGCCCGCGTAGAAGAAGATCCGCTCGCCTGCGCGGATGATCGAATACGGCGCGTAGAGACCCTTGTCCTGGGTGATGCGGTCGATCTGGAAGATGATCGGCGATCCCGGAACATAGGACATGCGGCGGATCGCCTGGTCCTGGAAGATGATCCCCGCTTCGCCGCCGGCGACGCCGCGAACGATACCGCCATCGGGAAAGTCCTGATGATCGGACCCCGCCGTCAGGCCGTCCCAAGACGTGGCCGAGTTGAAGTTGTTGAGCCCCGACCACTGGATGCGATAAGGCGTCGAGAGCAGGCCCGACAGCACCAGGAAACGTCCGACGACGCTGATATAGGCCGCCTGCGGGGGCGCCCCCAGGGCATTGTCGAACGCGGTCGAGGACGCGAGATCGAACACCTGCAACAGGGCATTCGCCTGCGTGGCGAACACGAGATTGCCGGTCTGCGCGAACTGCCATTGCGCCGCCGCGGACAGCTGAGAATAGTCCGCGCCGCCCTTCGAGATGTCGAGCCAGGTGAAATCCGTGTTGTTGAGGCGGTACAGCTTCGTCGTCGTCCCGGCGAACGTCACGACGGTGCCATTAGATTTCAGCGCATAGAACGCGCCGCGACAGGGTCCCGGCAAAGCCGACGTGTAGGGCGTAAAGGATGGGAAGGGACCGTAGCCGTCGCCACGGGGAACGACGTTCTGGACGTTCCGGGTGGCCTGGCCCTCATAGTCGCTCACATCTGGTCGGTATTCACCGAACGCAAGAAGCGGCATGGCACCTCCAATCATTGACAGAGAGCTGCGGTTGGCTGGCAGCCGCACGCGTGAGGAAAGCGAGAGAAAGAGAAAGGAGAGAGATGGAGCGCGCCGGCGGCAGGACGCTCGCGCCGAGCCTTGGACCGACGATCGTCAGGCCAGACTGAATCAATCAGACGCTCTTCCAACGCACCGGGGGACGGGATATGGCGTCCCATGACGGGTTGGACGCAGCTTCATCAAGCCAATGACTTTCCGCAGCATTCGCCGGCAACCAAGATCGCTGGGGATCATCGCTTCCGCTCCAGGTGCTTGCGACCATCCCAAGCGGAAACCAGGCTTCCAGTCCGCGTCCGAATTGGACACCGTCTCCGGCGAGCTGATATGAGCCGTTCTGCACGACCAGCGCAGCCACCAAAGGCGAGATCTGGCCGGAGACGCTGCAGCCGCTGCCCGCCCCCAGCATCGTGCCAGCGCTCACCGCAGGACTTACCGAAATGATCAAGCCGCCACGCGAGGCGATCGCCGCGAGCGAATACAGCACGGTCATGCCGGACGTGAGCCAGCCTGCTTGCGAGCCGGACAGGACGAGCCGCGTTGCCGCTGGAACGCCGGTGCAGGTCAGTCCCACTGTCGTCGGAACGATCACGCTTTGGAAACCGGCACCGCGGCCTGAGAGCGTGAGGGCGGCCTGATCCGCCACGAAGATGGTGTTGCTGGTCGCGCTGCGCGACAGCTGTGCAAGCGCGAGGCGGCCGATGGCATCAAAGCCGAGCAGCGCCATCAGTAGTACTCGTCAATGATGATGATGCCGGAAGCGCCGGCCCCACCAGCGCTGGCGTTGCTGCCGCCGCCGGC
>JBARNF010001073.1:0-8549 GCA_049802835.1 Bradyrhizobium sp. | reverse complement strand
CGGCCCCGCGCGCCGCGCTGCGGATGTTGTTGACGACGTCGGCGGTGCCGGTCGCGGCCGAGCGGACGCTATGGGTGATGTTCTGGGTCGCCGCGCGCTGCTGCTCGACGGCGGCCGAGATCGATGCGGCAATGCCGTTGATGCGCTCGATGGTGGAGCCGATCGCCTTGATGGCGTCGACCGATTCCTGGGTCACGGTCTGCATGTTGGCGATCTGGCTGGAGATCTCTTCGGTCGCCTTGGCGGTCTGACCGGCCAGCGTCTTGACCTCCTGGGCGACCACCGCGAAGCCGCGGCCGGCATCGCCGGCGCGGGCGGCCTCGATCGTGGCGTTCAGGGCCAGAAGGTTGGTCTGCTCGGCGATCGAGGTGATCAGCTTGACCACGTCGCCGATGCGGTTGCCGGCGTCGGAGAGCTCCTTGATGCGCTGGTCGGTCGCCGTGGCCTGCTTGACCGCCTCGGCGGCGATCGCGTTGGATTCCTGCACGCGGCGGATGATCTCCGCGATCGAGCCGGACAACTCGTCGGACGCCGCAGCCGCCGTCCGAACATGCTCGGAGGCGGTTTCCGAGGCACCCGCCGACTGCCCGGACAGGTCGGCCGTGGTGCGCGCGGTCTGGGTGAGCTGACGCGCCTCGCGCTCGAATTCGCTCGACGAACTCAGCACGTTCTCGATGATGCCGCCGATGCTGGCCTGGAACGAATCGACGAAACGCTGCAACTCGGCCTTGCGCTCCTCCACGGCCGCCGTCGCGGAGGCGGTCTGCTGCTCGCGCATCCGGCGCCGGTCGCTCGCGGCGCTGCGGAACACGACCAGGCTGCGGGCAATCTCGCCGATCTCGTCGCCACGATCGTCGGACTTGATCTGAACGTCCTCGCGGCCCTCGGCGATCGCGGTCAGCGCCTGTGTCGCGGCAGTCAAAGGCTTGGTCACGCGCCTGACGACCAGCATCGTGAGGCCGAGCACGAGCAGCGCGGCAATTGCGGCTGCAACGATCATGGTCTGCATCGCCTGCGACAGCATGGCGTCGAGCTCGGCCATGGGAACGCCGACATAGAGGATGCCGATCACCTTGCCCGCGGCATCGGTGACGGGGAAATACGCCGTCATGAACGGTTTGCCGAACAGCGTCGCCGGTCCCTTGTAAGCCTCGCCGCGACGCAGCAGCGCCTGCGCCGGATGATCGGCGGCAAGCTGAGTGCCGACGGCGCGGTCGCCATTCTCCTTCTTTACATTGGTCGAGCGGCGCACGAACTGACCATTGCCATCGACGACGAACAGCGTGGCGCTGCCGCCGACATAGGACACCGCGCGGTCGACGATCGCATGATCCTTGATCTCCGGGATTGCAGCAATCTCGATGCGGGTAACCGCACCGTTCTGCACGCTGACTTTGGCGTCCTTGAACGTTTCGGTGAACGTCAGCGCAAGGGTGCGCAGATTGCCTTCGATATCGCGTTTGGCGCGATCGGAAAAATCCGACGTGAGCGACCAATAAGCCGCACCGACGACGAGCGCCGTGTTCAGCGCGATGACGGCGGCGGCGCAGATCAGCGCTTTGGTGCCGAGCTTCAATTTGACGGACAACGACATAAACCTTCCAGGAACTGCAACTGGTTCTCAAGGTGCACGTACTTCGTTTCGAACGAGTTATTTTCCAGGGAGTAGAATACCGGAAGTCTATTCGGCAGCGGCAATAAGATACCTGATCATGTCATCGTCCCCTATCATCGTATGGTTTCGCGAGAGCTTACGACTATCTGACCACCCGGCGTTGTATGCAGCAGCAGCGTCGGGAGCCCCCGTCGTTTGTAGTTACGTCTGCGATCAGGAGAGCCCCGAGCTGCGGCGTCTCGGCGGCGCAACGCGCTGGTGGCTGGCGCAATCGCTGCGTGCACTCGGTGCTGATCTGCGGGCGCTCGGCGCCGACCTCGTCGTCCGCCGTGGGCCGGCGGCAAAAGTGCTCGGCGAGCTGGCACGCGAGACAAAGGCCCGAGCGGTGTTCTGGAACGACATCGCGCAGAGCGGACCACGCGCCGTGGCGGCGGGCGTCGAATCGGCGCTCGGCGAGATCGACGTTGCGTCACGTGTCTTTCCCGACGACCTGCTGGTCGATCCGAGCAAGCTGCGCGGCAAGGATGGACGCGGCCCCCGCGTGTTCACGCCGTTCTGGAAGCGCGTGCTCGCCTTGGGCGATCCGCCGAAGCCGCTGCCGCGGCCAACACGGCTGCCTTCCGTGCGCATGGTCACAAGCCTTGCGATCGATGAGCTTGCGCTGGAGCCCACCAGGCCGGACTGGGCTGGCGGCCTGCGCGCGACCTGGCAAGTCGGCGAGCGCGCGGCCCAGGGACGCCTGGCCAGGTTCCTCGAGGCCCCGGTGCAGACCTATGCCGCCAACCGCGACCGGCCCGACCTCGAGTCGACCTCCCGCCTGTCAGCCCATCTGCGATTCGGCGAGATCAGCCCACGTCAGGTCTGGCACGCGTCGCGCTTCGCCGCAGCCGATCGCCCCGCCTGCGCGCCCGGCATCGACAAGTTCCTGAGCGAGCTCGGCTGGCGCGAGTTCAGCCGCCACCTGCTCTACGACAATCCGGACCTCGCCGCGCGCAACCTGCAGCCGTCCTTCGACGCGTTTCCGTGGACGCAGGATGGTGCGGCGCTGGCGGCGTGGCAGCGCGGGCAGACCGGCTATCCGATCGTCGACGCCGGCATGCGCGAGCTGTGGCACACCGGGAGCATGCACAACCGCGTCCGCATGGTGGCTGCGTCGGTGCTCGTGAAGCATCTGCTGATCGACTGGCGGCTGGGCGAGCAGTGGTTCTGGGACACGCTGGTCGACGCCGATCCCGGCAGCAACCCGGCCAGTTGGCAATGGGTCGCAGGATCCGGCGCCGATGCCGCCCCCTACTTCCGTGTCTTCAATCCCATGCTGCAGGGCGAGAAGTTCGATTCCCAGGGAAGCTACGTCCGGCGCTGGGTTCCCGAGCTGGCGCGTCTGCCGGCCGCACTGATCCATCAGCCCTGGGCCGCGAAGCCGCTCGAACTCGCCGAGGCCGGGGTCACGCTCGGCCGGTCCTACCCGGCGCCGATCGTGGATCACAAGCAGGGGCGCGAGCGCGCGCTTGCCGCTTATGCGACGCTGCGCACAAGTGATTAGTTGGGCTCGCTTTGACAGCAGAGAGAATCCAGCTATCGTCGTAAGGTTTCCAACAGATCGGGGGACCGATATGGACGACACCACACTCACCGACCCGACCATCGCTGCACCGAGCATGCCGCCCGAGGCCGCGAAGGATCCCGTGACCACCACGGCGCCCAAGGCCAAGCGGGCGCCGAAGAAGACCTCCAAGAAGGCCGCACCCAAGCGGGCCGCAGCCAAGGCCAAGAAGGTTGCGACCAAGAAGTCGGCCAAGAAGACCGTGAAGAAGGCGGCAAAGAAGGCCGCGAAGAAGACGGCCAAGAAAGCAGCCAAGAAGGCCACGAAGAAAGCAGCCAAGAAGACGAAGAAGGCCAAGCGCTGAGTTGCCTGGTCCGGCCTGAAGGCAAGCAATCGCCTTCGCTGATCGTCTCGGCGAAGCAATCCAGTGCCCGGTCATGGGGACAATCTGGCGCTGGATTGTTTCGTTCGTCGTCGTTCGGCCGACTGCAGATGGCAGCTGTTTCGGACGGCTCGCTGGAACATCTATACTGACTGGGCCTCGGCTCCTCGCCGCATTGCGGGAGGAACGAGGCCGAGATGCTGCGAGACGTTGATGGGGTCAGAGCCGATCGGGCGATTGCGACGACATCACCCGGGGCCGCACGGCGCAATTTATGGCGGGCAGAGAGGCGCCCGTCACCAGGCGTCAGGACAGGGATCGACGATCTTCCAGAGCTCGACGCCGTTCTTGATCCGCTTCATCTCGGTGGTGAGGCCACCGTTGCGCCGGATCCAGTCCTTCACCGTGTCGGGATAATACGACATCAGCTCGGATGTCCCCTCGATGCTCGTGACCTTGATGCCGAAGGTGAAGGCCTTGTCGTAGTAGGCTTGGTGGAAGCCGAGACTAGCCTTCGGCGTGACGCAGACCTTGTTGAGCGGCACGATGCCGAACACGAGCGTGCAGGCGGAGTTGCAAATGCCGTCGATAATGACGCGCTGACGCGTGTCCCGGATGTGCTTGTACTTCGCCTTGTACTCTTCGATGTAGCCGCCGTGATCGCGCGTGATGTGCAGGTCCGCGCGCGCCGGTGCTGCGGCGACCAGCGCGAGCACGACGAATGGAAGCAGGCGGTTCATGGATGGACGAAAACCCGGTCTCGTCTCGACGAAGTCGCGGCAGGGAGAAGGACCGTGCGCGCGACGCAACGGCAGGACCCTGTCATGAATTCGTTAAGCATGCGGAAAAGGACAAAAATTTGGCGAGCCAGTCGCCTTTTCCGCACCCTTTCCGGCCCTTTCGAGTTAGATTGCCGGCCAAGTGCCCGGCCTTAGCGCGATTTCCGGAGAAGACACATGAGCAAGCTTGCAATGCTCGCCGCCGCCTTGATCCTGGCCGCGGCAGCCCTGGTTCCGACATCATCGGAGGCGCGCGGCCACTATCGGCACCACCGCCACCACACTTTCAACGGGCTACCCTACGCGATCAGCTACCTGCACAATTACGGCCCCGGGCCGGTGCCCGGCACTTTCGCGTTCTACGACGGTCCCTCGACCAACCACTGCTACCAGAGCTCCGCGGCCTATATCGGCCAGGATCGCCACCGGCATCCCTGCTTCTGACGAAGCAGTGCGGGCGGCGCCGTTAAACAGCATGAATGTTCAGTGCATGTCGGCGTCCAACCGCCGTGAAGGCTGGCCTTGTTCAGCCAAGTCTGATATCCGGAGTCTCGCGGGATCGTCCCGCAGCGCGCGCTCGTAGCTCAGCTGGATAGAGCATCGGATTTCGATTCCGAGGGTCGGGAGTTCGAATCTCTCCGAGCGCGCCAGGCCCGTCTTCGCCGCCCTTCACCCGCCATCGCCGATCATCACCGAAGCCCACGATAACACCTTGTTGGATCGTGGTTTTTCGTGCTTTCGGTGACTGCAGCGTACCATCGGCGATCGTCGGCGAACTCCGCCAGACCGTCCATTTGGCCATCCCTCGATCTGAGTTAGAATCCCCCTCACCTGAAACGCTGCATTTTTCAGCGAGGGACAGGAGTTCGAATCTCCCATGCAGTTTCTAACTCAAAAGCCCGAGATCACGGGCAAGAACTATCTCTCCGTCGGGCCCGGCGAATACCCGTGCGGCAACAATCTCTACCTGATCGTCACCCCAAGCGGCGGCCGCCGCTGGGCGTTCCGATACCAGCGCAACGGCATCGTCAAGAAGATGGGTTTTGGTTCGGCCAAGGAAACCGGCCTGAAGCTCTCCGAGGCCAGGGACAAGGCGATTGACGCTCTGCGGCTGCTGGCGAAGGGGACCGATCCGCGGGAGCACCGCGACGACGAGAAACGTCGCACCCAGGGATCGCGCCGGTTCGGCGAGTTCGCCGAAGAATGGAGGCAGACCTACGAGACCGGCATGAGGCACAAAGCCGCCAGAGCAAAGCTCAAGCGCATCGTCCAGGCCATCTGCCGGCCGCTCCACAAGCACTGGGTCCATGAGATCGAAACCGCACATGTCGTCAATGTGCTCATGCCGATCTGGCAGCAGCCTGAGACCTCCCGCTCCGCTCGCCAGATCATCAAGAAGATTCTCGACGCAGCGATCGCCCACAACCTGCGACCGAAAGACAACCCGGCTGATTGGGCCAGCCGACTGCAACCGATCATGCCGAGGCAACGGCGGCGTGGCACGATACGGGGTGGCCACAAGGCGATGGACTACCAAGACCTGCCGGCGTTCATGCACAAGCTCGGCGCCATCTCGACGCAAAGCGCGCGGGCGCTCGAGGTCATCATCCTGACCTTGGGACGAACCGCCGAAGTTCAGACCATGCGCTGGGCGCAACTCGATCTCGACAACGGAATCTGGGATCTTGGCTTTCTCGGCACCAAGAACGAGCGGTTGAAGCGCACGCCGTTGCCCCGGCAGACGCTGACCTATCTGCGCGAGGCTTACGAGAGCCGCGTCAATGACGAATTCGTGTTTCCCGGTCGCAGTCTAAAGCGACCGATGAGCAACATGACCATGCTCAAATATCTCAAGGAGCTCACCGGAGACGACTCCCTGACTGTGCACGGCTTCCGCACGACGTTCCGGACCTGGGCGCAGGAGCAAACCCACTTCGAGGAGGAAATCGTCGAGCATTGCCTGCACCACATCACGGGCGATGATGCCGAAAAGGCCTATAAGCGCGGCGAGGCCCTGAAGAAGCGACTGCATGTGATGCAGACATTCGCAGACTTCGCAACGCAACCACCAAGGAGCAATGTGACCCCGATGAAGGTCGCATGAAAGTCAGACTATCCCCTGCCCCGCCGAGATGTCACCGCTCGGGCTACTTGGTCGCCTCGGGCAGGCTTTCCAAGAACGATGCCAGATCTGCGCGCGTGATGATCGTCCGCGTGCCATACTTTCGGATTCGTAGTCGCCCTTCTTTGATGGCCTTGTAGAGGGACGTCTGGCCCAGCGAAGACAGTACCGCAGCCTCAGGAACGGTGAGGCAGAGCTTGTCCGCAGCGTTTCGAAGCATCGGTTCGCGCTTTGGCATCCAGGGGTGGTCTCGCTTCATTTGATTGCCGCGACGACATCGAAGGCACGGACATCCGACGGATGAAGGCTGAGCGAATGCTTGGCAACATCCGAAGTCCCGCAGGCGGAGTTTCGGATGCGATGTCGCACAATTGGATAGTTGAGAACCCTGACTGCACTGAACTGCCAGCGAAGCGCGGATGCCGAGACCAGCTAAGAGGGCAGCCGCAGTGTCAACCTCATGTGGCGACTGCTGTCCCCCTTTACTGCGCCCTCAGTTCCACAGCTCTCTAAATCCTTCCGGACGCCGTTGGAGTGGCTCAAAGCAGATCGCGCGGATTAAAGAGCCCGATACATTCGCTTCAGCCTCCTGCGCCCGCTGTGGGCCTTGCAGCGCATGTTCACCAGGAGGCAAAGATCAGGACGATACACGGCATAGCTTCGGTTCGGCCCCCTGGACCGCCCCGCCGGCTCGTCCCAGCGGTTTGGAGCTTCGTCACGTCACTGCCCCCAAGCGCAATCTGGGCGCCCCGCAATAGCCCGATCGCTTACCTGCCTTTCGGCCGACCGCCACCCAGCAAATGTCGGTATCGGATCCGAAGCTCCATGATCGCAAACCGGTCGAGCTCACCCCGCCGGTAGCGTTGACGCAGCTCGTCACGAGCTTGGTCCGGGATCGCGACAATCAACTCCCAACCTTCAGCGGCGTCGTCGAAAAGTTCGACAATCCCCGGATCGAGGCAGGCGTCATCCTGGAGCTCGTCCATTCCGTCGTGCGTCATGCCGGCGACGTCCGGCCGCCTATCAAGAGCGCGTGCTCCCAGTAGATCAGGTCTGTTTTTATATAGTTCTTTATAGGCAGGTCCCTCAGGACCCTGCGGAGAGTCTTTATACGCAGGTCCCTTTTGGACCCGCGGAGCCGCAGGTCCCTTTCGACCCCGCGGACGCGCCGACTTGTCCACAGGCGCCGGCACGTCACGGACGACGTAGTCGATCTCACCGAACCGATGTCCGTCGACAATTCGTTGCGCTTCGCGGGTGACGTAGCCGGCGGCGATCAACTCTCGGAAGATGCGCTGCAGCTTCTTGCGGCCGACGAGGAGGGTTCGCCCGATATGATCGAGGCGGACGTGCCACTTGTGAGGGCGGGACAATAGATAGCCGAGGACGCCCTTGGCCTCGACCGAAAGGCGGGAGTCCGCGAAGACCGCGTTCGGGACGATGGTGAACTGCGCCTTGTGCTCTCGACGGACGATCGTCACTGGCGGGTGACCGTCCAGGTGACCCCATGCAGACCGTTGCGAACTTCAGCCGGCCAACGGCCGAATTGCCCTACGCGATGGCGAGCGAGGCTCTCACGAGGATACGCGCCGTTCCGGCGCTTGCAGGACCTCGCATTCGTCGGAGCGCGCAACTCGCTCTGGCAATGGCGGCACGACGACATAGGTCGATTGTGCCACAGCAACTCCGAGCTCGCATATCGCCGAGTCTTCGCTGTGCTACGCCGCTATGCGATCGACAAGTCGCGGGGGGTCGGGAGACGTAAGGGCGTCAACCACCATGAGCGTCACCAGCGCGAGGCTCGCCGTGCACCGCATGCAGTCCCCCAAACCGGCCGCTCGTCCTCAGGCCGACTGTCCCTCAGAGAGTCTGGCCTCCCTTTTCTCCCAGGCCTTCTCCCACCCGATCAGTGCCGATTGTGATGTGATAAGACAGACTCCGGGCGGCGTTCTGTATCACCAGAGCTCGCAATGCGGGGCTCGCCGCCCTCGGCAGCTTGCGCCGCCTTGACGAGACGCCTGACCTGCCGTGCCGTACCGGCCAGGGCACGTCCCTGGATCTCCCGCAGCTCCTCGTCAGTCGCCTCAATGACGTCATCGCTGAGCGCC
>JBARNF010001072.1:0-4260 GCA_049802835.1 Bradyrhizobium sp. | reverse complement strand
GCACGATGCGGCCGCCATCGCTCATGCGCGGCGCCAGCGCGTTGGCGAGCGCCTCGGCGGCGCCGACATGGACGCGCCACATGCCCTCGCCGCTCTCGGCCTGCAGCTCACCGAGACGGCCGACGCGCATGTAGCCTGCAGCATGGACGAGCGCCGTCACCGCACCGATGTCGGCAAGGCGCGCGATCAGCGCCTGCAGGTCGGCGAGATCGACCTGCACGCTATCGAAAGACGGATGCGACGGCGCTGATGGCGCGCGGTCGATGCCGGTCACGCGCCATCCGGTCGACAGCAGACGCTCGGCGACCGCGCGGCCGATGCCTGAGCTCGTCCCGGTCACCACCGCATGGCCGCGGCCGGAACCGTTGTTGCGATCCTGTGCTGTCATCCCTTGTACGCGGCGGCCTCGGCCTTGATCCTGGCCGCATCGAAATCGTTGATCCTGTCGATCAGCTCATTGGTGTAGAGCGCATTGTAGTCCTTGATGTCGAGCCCGTTCATCGCCGCCTCGGTGCGGAACTCCTGCTCGTTGATCGCGCCCATCTTGATGTTCGCATAGGGCGGCGCATACAGCTTGATGCGGCGGCTGATCGACTGCAGCACGGCCTTGACCGCCTCGTCCTCGCTGGCGCCGCGCGGCGCCGTCTCTGGATAGAGCTTGAGAAAGGCCTTGGCGCCGGCGGCCGGATTGGCGAGCAGGAACTGCGATGCCTTGCAGACCGAACGTCCGACACCGACCAGAATATCCTTGTCCTTCTCGAAGGTCGCCGGCATCGCCATCAGGAACTGGCCGCCGACCATCGGGATCGTGGTCGGGCGCGGCAGGTAGGTCAGCTCGATGCCAGCGGCCTCGATCTGGCCGAAGCCGGTGTCGAAATAAGCCAGCGCATCGACCACGCCGCGCTGCAGGGCGACGCCGGCCGGCGTGCCGTTGCCGACCGCGACCCAGCTCACATCCTTGTCCGGATCGAGGCCGAGCGCCTTCAGCACGTTCTTGGTCACCGGATATTCGGTCGCGCCAAAATCCGAGACGCCGATCTTCTTGCCCTTCAGATCGGTGTAGCTCTTGAGCGCAGAGCCGGGCGGAACGGCGATGTCCCATTTGTACGGGTAGGTGTACTGATAGAACATCTTGGCGCCGCCCCATTCGTTCTTGGCGAGCAGCGGCAGCGCGGTCGACGGCACGCCGACGCCGATCGCCACCGAGCCGCGATCGGTCGCAACCTGGACGTTGGCGTTGGTGCCGAGCGCCTGGACGTCGAGCGAAAAACCCTCCTGGGCGTTGTAGCCGAGCGCCTCACCGATCACGCAATTGATCACGGTGGCGTTGAGCGCCTTGAGCCCGACGCCGAAGCGGATCTTTCTGATGTCGGCGGCCATCAGCCCGGCCGGAGCGCCGTTCATCAGCAACGCCGCTCCGGCGCTGCCCTTCAGGAATGACCTGCGCGAAACCATTCTTCGTTCCTCCCTGTTTTATTTCTTGCGGTTGGCGCCCCAGTGCACGACCTTGGCCTCGCACCAGCGCACGATCCCATGCAGCACGATGCCGAGCACGCCGAGAATGATCAGCGCGGCGAATACGCCAGCGACATCAGAGACGGCCTGGGCCTGGGTGATGACGACCCCCATGCCGCGCTGAGCCCCGAGGAATTCGGCAACGATCGCGCCGAGCAGTGCATAGACCACCGCCATGTCGAGGCCGGCGAAGATGAAGGGCGCGGCATTGGGCAACTTGACGATGCGATAGGTCTCCAGCCGCGAGGCCGACAGCGAGCGCATCAAATCGATACGCTCAGGCTCGACCGCCCGCAGCCCCGTGAAGCTGTTGATCAGCACGGGGAAGAACGACAGCAGCGCCGAGATCGCGATCTTCGAGCCGTCGCCGAAGCCGAACCAGATCACGATCAGCGGCGCGATCGCCACCTTCGGCAGACTCTGCAGCGCGAACGCATAGGGCATCACCAGCCGTTCGATCGCCTCGACTTCCGCCATCAGCGAGCCGATCACGAGGCCGAGCCCGACGCCGATGGCGCAGCCGACCGCGGCGTTGCTGAGCGTGCTCCACAGCGGCAGGTAATAGCCGAGCGGACTTACCGGGCTGACGGCGAGCCCGGACCACAGCGCGCGGACGACGGCTTCGGGCTTCGGCAGGATGTAGGATGGAATATTCAGCAGGTTGACCGCGGCGATCCAGCTCAGGATCAGCACCGCGAGGCCGATCCAGGCGATCGGCGATCCCAGGCTGATGCGGCGGCGTGGGCTTGCTGGCTTCTGCGACATGGCGGGCGCGGCGACGTTGGCGAGATCAGTCATGGCCGTGCTCCTGTGCATTGAGCAGCCCGCGGACCTCCTTGGCGAGCCGCGCATAGTCCGGATGCAGCACGATGTCGTCGAAGGTACGCGGCCGCGGAATCGGCACGGGGAGATCGGCGAGGATGCGGCCTGGCCGCGCCGACATCACGATGACGCGGTCGGCGAGGAAGATGGCCTCGGAGATCGAGTGGGTGATCAGCAGGATGGTCTTGCGGTTCTCCTGCCAGATGCGCTGCAGCTCGAGGTTCAGGCGCTCGCGCGTCAGCGCGTCGAGCGCGCCGAACGGCTCGTCCATCAACAGGATCTCGGGATCTCGTGCCAGCGCACGGCAGATGCCGGCGCGCTGCTGCATGCCGCCGGACAGCTCGTAGGGATATTTGTCGCCGAAATCGGCGAGACCAGTGACCGCGAGCAGACGCTCGATACGGTCGCCGGCCGGCGCGTGCTTGCCGCCGACGCGCAGCGGCAGCCGCACATTGTCGCGCACCGTCATCCACGGCAGCAGGTTGGCGGCCTGGAACACCACGCCGACCTTGCGCGAGGGCCCTGCGACCTTCTCGCCGTCCAGCAGCAGCCGTCCATCGCTGTAGCCGTCGAGCCCGGCGAGCAGGCGCAGCAGGGTGCTCTTGCCGCAGCCGGAGGGACCGACGACGCAGACGAACTCGCCCGGCTTGATCTCGAGCGAGATCCGGCTCAGCGCATGGACCTCCGCGCCCGAGGCCGAGACATAGGTCTTCGACAACTGGTCGATCGCGATGAGCACATCGTTCGTCGCGTCCGCGGCGCGCCGTGGCGCATTGTCGACATCCATCATCAGCATGAGCGTCCACCCGGAATGTTATTGTTTGTCGTCTGGGGGTGACGTCCGGGCCACGCCCGACCGTCGCTTGTCGATCAATCAGGCCGCGGCCTGCACCGTCAGTCCCGCCGCAGCCACCGCCGCGCGGATCGCCGCCATCTCCTCGGCGCTCGGTGCATGCGTCGGCGGGCGCACCGTGGCGTCGCGGATGACACCGGCGACCTGCATCGCCGCCTTCATGCGGCCATGCGCCTCGCCGGTCGGCTCGCCCCCGCCGTACACCGCGTCCTTCAGCGGATCGATCATGCCCTGCAGCTTCATCGCAAGCTTGAGGTCGCCGGCGGTGACGGCCGCGAACAGATCGTAGATCAGATCCGGAATCAGCGAGGCGAAGCCGACCAGCGCGCCGTCGACACCCTGCACCATCGAGGCCAGCAGATATTCGTCGTGGCAGGTCAGGAGCGCCTTGTGCGGCGCCGCCGCGCGGATTGCCTTGATGTCGCGGGCGTACTTGTTCATCTCCCGGGTGCCGATCTTGAACGCCTGCACGTGGTCGAGACGGGCGAGTTCGGCAAGCAGCTCGGAGGAGAACGAGGCCCGGGTCCAGGCCGGATAGACGTGCACGATCAGCGGCAGCCTGGTCGCGTCGCCGATGGCGCTGAAATAGTCGAGGCAATGCTCGCGCTTGAAGCCGAACCGCAGCCAGTGATGCGGCGGCATCACGTCGAGCGCAGTGGCACCGGCCTCCTTCGCCATCAGCGCATGCTCGATGCCGTCCTTGATGCCCTCGCAGACCACCGAGGAGATGGTGGGGCAGATGCCGGTGAGCGCCTTGGCGACGATGCGCGTGACCTCGGCGCGCTCTTTCGCCGTCAGGCTGAACACCTCGCCGGTGTGGCCGTTGGTCATGATGCCGACGATGCCGCGGCGCTTGCCGAGCCAGGCGGCGTAGCGCGACAGTTCGGCTTCATCGATGGCGTGATCGGATGTAAAGGGGACGGCGATCGCCGGGATGATCCCCTTGAAATTGGTCATGACGGTCATGATGGGCTCCTGTTGAGTCGTGTGATCTTCATCGCGTGGCGACCGTCGCCGTGGCGCCGCCCATGGCCTGCAGCGCGCGTGACAGCGCCGCCGCGGCCTTGAGC
>JBARNF010001071.1:0-1543 GCA_049802835.1 Bradyrhizobium sp. | reverse complement strand
TTCTCCACGATCTGCTGAGCGTTCTCGAGCATGAGCTTCATGCGGCCGAGGTTTCCAAAGGTTGTCCAACGACCTTTGAGGTTTGACCAATAGAAAAGCTCAAAGCGATCTGTGCCCGGGATAGGCCTTAGACGTGCAACGGCGTTCGCGGTGGGGCGGTCGAGGATCAAATAGGCTCCGCCGCTCTTCTCCACGCTATGCCGCGTGAACTGAGCAGCGATCTGGGCAAGGGTCGGATCGGGTTTGGTCATGCCGAGCAATGTGGTCGAGGGGCGGCCGAGAGGCGAGGATGGATGAGATAGCCGATTCGATTTGTCGCACAGGGGTAAGATTGCCGCGATTCAGCGCGCCGATTCTACCGATGGGATGCAGCACTTCCGGCTTCTCCCCAGCTCGTCCGGCACTCCGCTGCCGGAGCGCTTCGTGTCCCGGCTCGCGAGCTTCGCCGATCTGTTCACCCGTCCGACCTGGTCGAACGTCCTCGTCCTGGTCGCCGGCGTCGTCCTGGCGCCGGGTCGGCGCACGGTCACGGCGGCACTGCGCATCCTGGGGCGCGATCGTGATCCCGCCTTCTGCACTTTCCATCGTATCCTCAACCGGGCGGCGTGGTCATCCCGGGCCGCGGCGGGCCGCCTGCTGATCTTGCTGATCAAGGCCTTCGTGACGTCCAGTGCCCCGGTCGTGATCGGGCTCGACGACACCATCGAGCGGCGCTGGGGAGCCAAGATCAACGCTCGCGGCATTTATCGCGACCCAGTCCGCTCGTCCAAGGGGCACTTCGTCAAAGCCAGCGGCCTGCGCTGGCTTTCTGCCATGCTGCTGGTGCAGGTGCCGTGGGCCGGCCGCATCATGGCGCTGCCATTCCTCACGCTGCTCGCCCCCTCGAAACGCTTCGATCTCGGCAAAACGCAAGCGCCCAAGACGCTGCTTGATTGGGCTCGTCAGGCCGCCCTGCAAATCCGCCGCTGGCTTCCCGACCGCTATATTGTCCTGGTCGCCGACAGCGCATTTGCAGCCATCGAATTCCTCGCCGCCGTCCGCAACCATGTCTGCGTCGTTACCCGCCTGCGCCTCGACGCCAACCTGTTCGATTGCCCGCCGCAAAAGCGCAAAGGACGGGGTCGGCCGCCGATCAAGGGCAAGCGTCAGAGAAAGCTCTCCGCCATCCTCAAGGATCGCAAAGTCTCCTGGAAGCGCTATCGGGTCAGTCTCTGGTACGGCCAAAACAACCGCCTCGTCGAGATCGCTACCGGAACCGCGCTGTGGTATCGCGGCGGGGTATCGCCGGTGCCGATCCGCTGGCTGCTGGTCCGCGATCCCACGCGTGAACTCGATCCGCAGGCGTTCCTGGCAACCGATCTCAACGCCCATCCACGCGACATCCTCGCTTGGTTCGTCAGTCGCTGGCAGGTCGAAGTCACATTCGAGGAAGTCCGAACTCATCTCGGCGTCGAAACCCAGCGTCAATGGTCGGACAAAGCGATTCTTCGCACCACGCCGGTCCTGCTCGGATTATTCTCCATCATTACACTCTGGGCAAACG
>JBARNF010001070.1:0-1557 GCA_049802835.1 Bradyrhizobium sp. | reverse complement strand
TGATCGAGGGCGTGCAGGCGCCCTGGGCCAAGAGCGTGCGCAGCGTGCGCGAGATCGCGCGGCTTCGTCAGCAACAGAACGACACGGCGCGGCGGCTGGCTGCGCTCGAAAGCCATCTGAGAGAGGGGTGAGGCATGCGGGCGGCAGAAGCCGAAATCGACAGCGAGCAGATCTGTTCGCTGCAGCACGTGTTGGAGCTGTCGGTCTGCCAGGACCTTTCGGTGCGGGTCCGCATTCGCGGTGCCGACGGCCGGACGCTGGCGGACATCGCGACGACTCCGAAGCGCGCGCTAAGGATCGCCGGGCTTTTCAAGCTGGCGGCCGAACGCGCCGACCCGTTGCTGGTGAAGGCGCCGGCATGAGCAACCTCGCCACCACCGAAACCCGCGAGGAGCTGAAATCCTACATCGAGCGCATCGAACGCCTGGTGCAGGAAATTGTCGAGCTCAGGGACGAGCAGAAGGTGCTGTTCGCCGAGGCGAGGGCCAAGGGCTACGACACCAAGTCGATGCGCCGCATCGTCAAGCGGCGGCAGAAGGACCCGAACGAGCTGGCCGAGGCCGAGTCGGTCGACGACATCTACATGCACGCGCTCGGCATGACGGCCGAGCATCCGCTGCACGTCCAGGTGCGGCGGCTGACGCAGGATGGTGTCGGGCGCGAGCAGGTGATTGAGGCCTTGCAGCTCCTGATCCCCGTCAACGGCGAGATCATCGCCAGCGTCGGCGGCGTACCGATGCGGCTGTGGCGCACGGCCGACGGCCAATCCTTCGCCGAGGAATATGTACCGCCGCTGTTCCAGGACTTCATGAACAAGCGGAAGGCCTCATGATCCGCGAATGTTTCGCCGAGGCGCGCCAGCGGATCGAGATCGAGACCGCCGATCTGATCGACCTGAGCGGGACGCCGTGGCGGCGGATCATGCTGTCGGCGCGCGACAACATCTGGTGCCTGGTCGATGCCGAAGATCATCGCTGGCTCTCGGAGACGATCTGGAACGTATCCTGGGGCTCGCGAACGCCTTGGCAGAAATATGCCAAGCGCAACGTCGGGCCGTCCCGCGCCACCCTGCGGATGCACCGCGAGATCATGATCGAAGCCGAGCCGCGCTCGGACCGCTTCATGGCGACGCACTACGTCGACCACATCAACGGCCAGACGCTCGACAATCGCCGCGCCAATCTGCGCTGGGCCACCCACAAGCAGAATTGCAGCAACCGCTTCCGGCGCGACGAGATCCCGCCGCTCGACGGCATCGTTCGCGACCTGGTCGCCGCGCTCGGCCCGGTGCGGGAATTGGAGGAGGTGCCGTTTTGACCGATATCGTCATTCCCTTAAGTGTCGGCTTGACGCCGCGGATGGCGGAGGCGTTGCGGGCGATCACCGAGCATGTCGCGCTGCATGGCGTGATGCCGTCCAGGCGTCTGCTTGCGGCCAAGCTCGGCCGCAATCCGAACAATGCCAACCGGCTGATCCATGCGCTGATCGAGCGTGGCGAGTTGAGCGCGATGACGCCCGGCGGCCCGCTATCGGGCTTCGGTCACCAGGGCGTTGCGG
>JBARNF010001069.1:0-2816 GCA_049802835.1 Bradyrhizobium sp. | reverse complement strand
GATAGCTCAGCGACGAATAGCCACTGCCGAAATCGTCCATCGAGACGCGAACGCCGAGCGCCTTGAGCCGGCGCAGCAGCGCAACACCGCGATCGAAATCCTCGATCAGCACGCCTTCCGTGATCTCCAGCTCGAGCCGCCCCGGCGAGAGCCCGGTCTCGAGCAGGATCGAATGGACCAGGCCGACCAGGTCGCCATGGACGAACTGGGCAGGAGACAGATTGACCGCGACCTGCAGCGGCTTCGGCCAGGACGCCGCCTCGCGGCATGCCTCGCGCAGGATCCACTCGCCCATTTCGACGATCAGCCCGCTCTCTTCCGCCAGCGGAATGAAGTCGCTCGGCGGCACGAAACCGCGGACGGGGTGCTGCCAGCGCGCCAGCGCCTCGAAGCCGGTGATCTCGCTGGCATCGACGGTGCGACCGGAGTTCGCCTGCGGCTGGAAGTACAGCGACAACTCGCCATGCTTGATCGCGACCGAGAGCTCCTGATGCAGCACGCGGCGATCGCGGATCTGCTGGTCCATCTCGGGCTCGTAGAAGGTGATGCTGCCGCGCGACTTTGCCTTGGCGCGAAACAGGGCGGCGCCGGCGTTGGCGAGCAGCGAGGCCGGGTCCGAGCCGTTCTGCGGGAATACCGAGATGCCCGTCGTCAGCGCGGTACGGACCGACTTGCCGTCGATCTGGAAGTCCACCGCAATCGCGGCGGCCAGTTGTTCGGCCAGTGCCCTGCCCGCTTCCGGTTGCTTGCCGTCGATGATCAGACCGAACTCATCGCCCGAGAGACGCGCGACCACCCCGCCCCGTGCGACGGCATGAACGCGACGCGCGACCTCGATCAACAGCTTGTCGCCAATCGCGTGGCCAAAGACATCATTGACGTCCTTGAGGCCCTTGAGATCGACGTTCAGGACGGCGAACTCTTCGTCGGTGTCCTGGCAAGCTTCGATCATCTGGCTCAACGCCTGAAGGAAGGCGGCGCGGTTCGGCAGATCGGTCAGGCCGTCATGATAGGCCATATGCGCCATCCGCGATTCCGTCTGGCGTCTGTCGGTCACGTCCTCATAGGTCTTGATCAGATATTGCGGCTCGCCTTGCTCGCCGAGCACCGTCACCCGCCGGGTCAGGAACAGGCGCAGGCCGTCCTTGGTCGAGATCGGGTGCTCCTCGGTCAGCAGGCTGCGTTTCTTGATCGCGGCCTCGTCGCGCGCGATGATCAGCCGGGCCTCGCGCGGATTGAAGATGTCGGCGGCGGTCAGGCCGGTCGCGTCCTCACGCTTGCGGTTGAGGATGATCTCGGCGCTGCGGTTCGCGAGCAGGTAGCGGCCGTCGCCGACATTTTCGACGATCAGCGAGACCGGAATGTTGTCGACGACGAGCTCCAGGAACTTCTTGGTGTTCTCCAGCTCGCGGCTCAGCGATCGCCGCTCTGTGGCGTCGTCGAACAGTGCGATGAGAAATTGCGGTTCGTTCTTGTCGTTGCGTGCGACGACCCGATGGGCTTCCAGGATGCGTTTCTCGTCGCCGCGTTGGACCACCAGCTCGCTGCGATAGGTGGTGCCGGGCGCCAGCATCGCTTCGCGGTCGGCGATCGCGATGTCGGCGGCGGTCTCCTCCCCGAACAGGTCGCTCGGGCGCCGTCCGATGATCTGATCCCGCGGCACCTGCGAGAACTGCTCGAACGCCCGATTGGCGAAGATGTAGCGACCGTCGTCGATGTTCTTTGCGGCGACGCAGGCCGGAACCTGATCGACCACCGATTCCAGGAACTGCTTGGTCGAGGCGAGTTCGTCCTCGAGCCGGCGCTGCACCGTGCAGTCCTCGTGGATGCCGATCGATCCCCCGCTCGGGAGACGAAAGATCTTGGCGCGCACCGCGCGCCCACCGGGCAGCTCGGTCAGGCTGCCTTCCGGCTCGCGGGCCTGGCGCGCATAGTCTTCGACCGTCAGGTCGAGCAGGCCGCGCTGACGCCTTAGCTCGACCAGATCTCGCCCGGTACAGCCGGGCGGAATGTCGGCCCGCGTCATGCCGTAGATCTCGAGAAAGCGGCGGTTATAGAAGACGACGCGATTGGCGGCGTCGGTCAGCATCAGACCCTGGCTGAGGTTGTTCAGGGCTGAGCTGATGAAGGCGTTACGGCGGAGCTGCGCGCGCTTTGTTCGCCGCAATGCCAAATGGATCCAGATGAGAACCGAGGCGAGGAAGGCGCAGACCACGATGCCGCCGATCAACACCATCCAGAGCACGTCGGGCGCAACGCTCCCGACATAGCTCGATGCTGAAAAATCAGACGGAACGGCCCAGGCAGGCGCCGACCAGGCTGGCGTCGACAAGGCAGCCGCCAGTACGGCCATCGAGGCCGCAACGACACGCGCAGGAAACGCGTTTCTGCCGCTCGCCTGCCTATTCTTGCCAGCCATCAATCACCCGCGGTATTCAGGGGGCATTGTCTGGCTTCACGTGTTGGGATCGGGTAAACGGTTTCAGCAAACTTCGAAAAAAGCGAAGCAAATTCGGTCAATGGCCTTCTATGATGAACGATTTGCTAACAGGTGCCATGCTTTCGCCCGACTCCGCCCACCAGGGATTGCAATGGGCATGACTTCTCCGGTTCGTTTCAGGAACACTCATGGATAAGGTCGATTGCGTCGTCGTCGGCGCCGGCGTCGTCGGTCTTGCCGTCGCCCGGCGTCTGGCCAAAGCGGGGCGAGAGGTCATCGTTCTCGAGGCGGCCGAGGACATCGGTACCATCACCTCATCTCGCAATAGCGAAGTGATCCATGCCGGCATCTACTACAAGGCCGGCAGCCTGATGGC
>JBARNF010001068.1:0-2065 GCA_049802835.1 Bradyrhizobium sp. | reverse complement strand
AAGTTAGGGTTGGTGAAGGTACTGGTATCCGCTCTCGGCGCGTAAACGAACAGTGACTCGCCCTGACCCTTCTTCGACATCTTCAATTTGAAAACTGTGCTTGCGCATCGACTTGAGCATAGGAATGTTGTCGTTAGCACCACGCCGACCTCGGCCGGGGACGATTAGGCGTGTGAACGACAGCCTCGGCCTCGCGCGTGTTGGGCGGCAGGGCAAGGCCGACCGCCTGGAATACACGGCCGACATCTCCGGTCACCGGCGTGCGCACGATGAAGTGTTTGCCGTCCTGCTCTATCGCAATGTCCTGAAGCCGATCGAGATCCATCAACAGTCGGCCCCATTCCGGCTTGACGCCGGCCGCGGCGAGGCGATCGTCCAGGGCTTTGCGAACAACGAGGGCCAGGAACGAACAAAACACGTGGCCGCGGATGGTCGCGTCGGTCTTGTGATAGATCGGCCGTGTGTCGAGGATTGATTTCGTCGTCTTGAAAATATCTTCGACGCGCAGGAGCTCGCGGTAGCGCAACATGACGGCGAGCGCATTGAGGGTCGTATTGGTGCGCAGGACATAGAGGCCGTCGTAACGCGCATCCTCGATGACGCGATTGTCGTCGATCTCGAAATGCTTCTCGTCGGGCGTCTTCAGATAACGACGGTAGGCGCTGTTGCCGACGAGGGCTTTGTCGCCGCCACGCAAAGCGCTACGCAGATGGCGCAGCACCGCCTCGCGCACCTCGGCGTCGCGCTTGGCCTCGGCGAGGTTGCGGCAGACAATGTAGCGGCGACCGCCGACGCGAACCTCCTTGGCCTCCAGTTCGGTGTCGCGCCGTCCGCGGCGCGGGATGACGAGCGACACGCTCGGGGCTGGATCGTTCAGCACAACCTCTTGCACCTCCTTCGACGAGCGCTCACGCACACCCAGGATATATTCGAGGCCGCGCTCTTCGAGGCTGGCGATGGTCTGCGCACTGATCATGCCGCGATCCGCCACCACGCAGACCCGGCCGATGGCGAAGCGCTGGCGCAGGCGGTCGATCACCGGAATGAGCGTTGTCACGTCGGCCGTGTCGCCGGGCCACATCTCCGAGCATACTGGTCGCCCATCCTGGTCCATGATGACGCTGACGACCATCTGCTTCTGATGGGGCCGGTAATCCTTCGAATGGCCGAGCTGTCCGAGCGTCTGTCCGCCTTGCCCTTCGAAATAGAGGGTGGTCGTGTCCATGAACACGACGGAGAGAGCGCTCAACAGATCCCGCCGCCGCTCGAACAATCTTTCCTCGATCAGATCCTTGATGCAGCGCGGAGCAAGCGTGCGGTCGGCTTGATCCGAGGCTGGCAACTCCTCGCCCAGCCAAGCCATGGCGCGGTAGAGGTGATGGAGATCGAGTTCCCCGACGCCGTCGAGGCGGTAATCGTCGCGCCAGTACTCGCAGGCGCGGTCGGAGCCCGACACGACCAGCCGATGCAGGACCGTCAGAAAGACGGCGCGCTCGACCGAGAACTCGAAACGTCGTCCACGCAGAAGCTCCTCGATAACGGCCTTGCAGCCGGTCTCGCGCCACAGCCGATCAAACAGCAGCGGGGCGCCGATGCGTCGGCAGTTGAGACCCGGTGTGCCACCGTCTTCCAGAAGCGAGATGACCATCGAGCGCTGCGCCAGACGCGCGGCGGAGCGAGCGAGACGATCGAGATCGCCGCGCGCCTCGACGACTTCCTTGCGGCCGAGATTCTGGATGATGCGCTGCTTGGTCGTGCCGTCCGCACGGACGGTTTCGACCAGATAGACATAGGTGTAAGAGCCGATTCGTTTCTCACGGAGGAACATGCGAATAGCATCCGCGATATCGCGAACTAATCAACCAAAATCGACATAAATACGAGATTATTTAGCATCACGTGCTCTTTTCGAATCCGTCCCGCCAAAAATAAACGCGCGCCAAATCAATGCCTTACGCAAGCTCGGCCCGACAAGAAGTTCGGAAACTGTAGAAGATGGGCGAGAGCGGTAGACGCATCACTCATCGCCTTCTCCAAAGAGGGCCGGCAGAGCCGTCGGTCGATC
>JBARNF010001067.1:0-7694 GCA_049802835.1 Bradyrhizobium sp. | reverse complement strand
GCGCGCCAGGTGATCAAGCCGCCCGGCGAGGCGCGGCAGGATCTCTGGATCATCCAGGAGATCGGCAAGCGCATGGGCCTGCCGTGGACCTATGCCGGTCCGGCGGACGTGTTCGCCGAGATGACCGAGCTGATGCCGTCCCTGAACAACATCACCTGGGAACGCCTCGAGCGCGAGGGCGCCGTGACCTATCCGGTCGATGATCCGAGCCAGCCCGGCAACGAGATCATCTTCACGACCGGCTTCCCGACTGCGAGCGGGCGCGGCAAGATCGTGCCCGCGCATATCATCCCGCCGGATGAAGTGCCGGACGACGAATATCCGATGGTGCTGTCGACGGGCCGCGTGCTGGAGCATTGGCACACCGGCTCGATGACCCGCCGCTCCAACGTGCTCGACCAGATCGAGCCCGAGGCGGTCGCCTTCATGTCGCCCAAGGACATGCGGCGCAAGCAGGTGGTGCCGGGCGACTTCATCCGGCTGGAGACGCGCCGGGGTGCCGTGGAGGTCAAGGTGCGCTCCGACCGCGACGTGCCGGAGAACATGGTGTTCATGCCGTTCTGCTACGCCGAAGCCGCGGCCAATCTGCTGACCAATCCGGCGCTCGATCCGTTCGGCAAGATCCCTGAGTTCAAGTTCTGCGCGGTTCGCGTCGAGCGCGCCGAACTGCGCACGGCAGCGGCGGAGTAGCCGCGCCGGACTGCTGCGGGCAATGCCTATTGTTTTCCTATGAGAGACGGCGGCAGGCCGTCTCGAATTCCTACCCAGATCGCGTCCATCGTTTCTATCTGCCGGAGCGCCGACTTGCGCCGGCGACAGGAGACGGGCCATGACGTTGATCTCTATTCACCGCGACCCCGCGCGAGGCTTCGGCAGGGGAGCGGCACTTCTTCCGCGCACTCTTCGCAGGGTTCGCACCGCCCTCAGAACGATCCACGCCGCGATCGCCGCAGCGAAAATCCGGCGACTGCGCAGAGAGCTGATGTTGCGGGGCGGCTACGCCGGAGCGCCGTCGATCGCGCCAGATCCGGCTCGGCCGCGGATGTCACCGATCAAGGGAAACAAGTGGGACTTCTGAACGAGCGATGCGCCCGGACCCCGGCCGGGCACATCGATTCTGGTCAGCCCCGGAAGCGCCGTGATGTAGACGGACAAGAGCAGCAAGGCGATCAGTATCACCATCAGCGCGATCTTCGCTTCGATCATTGGAGCGCCCAATCTTCAACGCATGAGTCTAATCCTCGCGCCGCCGATCCAGATTGAGCCATGTCGACCGACGGATCGCCGGTGTCCGCTGCTATAGCCGGGCCGAGATTAGCCTGCTCCAAGCTGCTGGCGGGAGAGGTAGACCGCGGTCTTGAGAGCAAGAACAGCGGCGAGTCCTCCGCCTGCAAGCAGGATGGCCAACGCACTCAGCAAGAAGCGCCTGATTGCGGGCAGGCGTGTCTTCTCCGTCTCGGCGCGAGCGCGATTTTCCGGCGTGCGAACCGGCGAATGGAGATCATGCGTAAGTGTGGTCATTTCGGGATACTCGTCCTGTCGGTCGATCCGAACACGCCGACGATGCTGTGTGTCGCCTCTTGATGTCGTCGACCTAGAGCCCAGGCAGAAGCCGCACCAGTCGGCGAAGCTGCGTCGCGAGCGGATTGCCCGCGTTCGGCAGATCGAGCTCGAAGCGCTCGGTCGGGAAGATCAATGCGCAACTGCCGCTGCTCGGCGCACGCGCGAAGGCGAGCGCCGAGCTCTTGAGCAGGAACAGCCCGCCGGCGCGACCTTTCGCTTCACGAGCGACCCAAAGCCCGGCTCGGTTGCGGCCGATGAAGAAGGCGGGAATGCTCTCGCTGAGGACCTCAGGATCCGGTGGGGCGAGCCTGACGCCGGCCGCGCCAACCTGCTCGGCTGAAAGGCCCGAAGGGACGCCTTGTCGGAACGGCAAGTGCTCCGCTGCCGCCGCGGCATGCCGCAGCCGATTGCTGGCGAAGCCGTTCAGCGCATCATGAAGAGTGGAGAATAGGCTCTGCAGCTGGTGGGACATCGTCCGGTCACCGACCTTGGAAGTGATTGTGGCCATGGCGGCCCCCTCGCAAATCTGACGCCCATGATGTGCTGATAAGGCCATAGGAATGCGAGATGGCTCGATCCGGCTCTCCATAAGAAACGCATAAGAGCCGGCGGGCCGGGCGCGGTGCGACTATGCCGCGCTTATGCGTGCCGCAGCTTTTTGAACTGGATTTCCTATGCCGGGCCGCGCAATCCTGTGGGACTGCTGGAGAGTGATCTGAAGCAGTTTTGGCGCCGAGAGAGCGAGCTCATGACATTGGTTTCGCGAGCAGTTCGTAGAATCGCTATTCTTTTCCGCGATGCGACTTGTCTGGTGATCGCCTTCCTGTTGCCAGGTCCGGCCACGCAATACCGTCCGGAAGACCATTATATGCGAGGGCCAGGCCCCAAGTGGCGAGCGAAACAGCTCGCCGATCGTGCGTCCAGCTCGCCCAACAGGGCCTGACCCTCAACCTTGAACGCTGCCGCGCGGACGTAGTCCCTTCCACAGATCGATCTCAGGTTTGGAGCGTCGTCTGACCGCTGGAGACTGCGGCTGCTCGATGGCGACCGCCGCGGCGAACGCGCGCTTCATCCGTGCATCATCAATGCGCGCGATGTGCTGCTTCAGGATCTCGTCAGCAGTCTCGCTCCGCTGCAGGACGGACGCGCACAGCTCGGCGCTCGTCCGGCGAAAGAAGCCGAAGGCGAATTCCTCCTTGTGCTCCTTTTGACCGAGCCTGTCCATTTCGCTGGCGATTGCGAGCGCGCCCAACCTGTCAGTATTGTCCAACGTTATGGCAAAGCGCAGGATCGCGAGCTGCCAAGCCCGTAGCATCCTCACGTTCAGTTCGACCAGGTCCCGATCCATCATGCGATCCTGGGCGGCCGGGGGCGAGCGATATCACACCAGGGTCGGGTCGGCCAAATCTTCTTCGGCGATCGTGGCGATCGCCCTGGCGACTGCGCGTCTCGCCGGCTCTTCCAGTTCGACCAGCGGCAGCCGGGTCGCGGGATCGAGCAGGCCAAGCAGGCTCAACGCATATTTCAGCGCAGCCGGACTGCCTCCGGAGAGGCTGGCGTCCAGCGCGACCAGCCGCCGTTGCAGATAACGAGCGGACTGCAATCGCCCCTGCCTGAGGCTTGAGAAGACGGCGCTGCACAGGTCCGGAGCTACGTTGCAGATGGTCGAGATGCAGCCGTCACCGCCGCCGGCGATATAGGCAAGTGCAACAGCATCGTCTCCGCACAGCATCCGGAACCCTGGCGGGACCAGCGCGCTCAAGCGCATCGGGCGGGCGGCATCGCCGGTCCCGTCCCGCAGCCCGATGAACTGTTCGGACTCCGCAAGACGCGCGAGCGTGTCATTGGCGAGTTCGCGAACCGTACGCGAAGGTATATCGTGCAGGATGATCGGCAGCCCCGTCGAGTCGGCTATCGCTCGAAAATGCGCGCTGATCCCGTTCTGCATCGGCTTGTTGTAGTAGGGCACGACCGACAAGATAGCGTCGCAGCCGGCTGCTTCGGCACGACGCGTCAATTCGATTGCGCCATCGGTCGAATTCGAGCCTGCGCCGGCGATCACGCGCGCGCGGCCGCGCACGGTTTCGACGGCCATCCGAATCAGCGATTCCTGCTCTTCCGGCGACAGGGTGGAAGCCTCGCCGGCGGTCTCGCAGACGACGAGCGCCGAAACGCCCGCCGCGATCTGCCGCTCGCACAGCTTCGCGAACGCGTTGCGGTCGATGCGACCGAGTTCATCGAAGGGAGTGGGGAGGTCGGGTATGTATCCCGCAAGCCAACTCGCCGGACTTGCCATTGTTGTCATGGCCTAGATCGCAGTCTTGATCTGGATGAAGCGTTCGGCGGGTGGAGTGCACCAGACGGGCTTGCGCGTGCCGATGACCTGCACGTTCATGCCACGGGCCGCTTGCCGGCGCCGAACAGCATGCCGACCGGCGCGAGCCGCCCTTCGGTGTCGAGCTCGATGGCGCGGGAAATCTCTACGATCGTCTCGGGATGATGGCCGTTCTCGAACAGCGCGTATTTCATCGCCTCGGCACGGCTGACGAACAGACCGCCATAGAGGCCGTTCTGTTCCTGCGCGACCCATTGGCCGCGACTGTTTCGGCCGATGAGGACGAGAGCGGCGGGAGATTTGTGACTCGACGGAGGTTCGACGAGCTTCATGGACGTGGTCCTTCTGGTTGGCGGGGTATCTGTTACGGGCGGACATCGTGGTCGCTGGGATATCGCGCGGTGCGGATAGGAAATCGAGGCGGTGGGGCGCGCGATCTCATAAAGCCGTCGTAAAGGCGCTCACGCTCCGGACAGCTGGTTCAGCGCCATGACGGCGCAGTAGAGCGCGACATAGCCCACCATCTCGTCCCAATGATTGAGGCCGGCGGTGAACACGCGCTCGCGCCGCATCGTGCCGAGCACGGCGCAGAGAATGATGGTCATCCACAGCAGCGCGGCGAGGCTGCGTCCGAAGCCGATGCTGCCGAAGGTCGCGAACAGGGTGAGGATCGCCGTTCGCAGCGCAAAGCGAAGCAACACCCTGGCCGGCGGCAGCGCCGCGGACTTGTCAGCAGAGAGGATCATTGCAGTGTCTCGGCGGTGTCTCGGCGGTGTCTTGGCAGGCTCAGAAGAAGTTGTCGCAACAGAGCAGGGTGGTACCCGATCGTGCGGGGCGCATGGCCGCGGAGCCCTGCTCGAGACGTCGGGCCTCGACGGCCGCATGGAGAACGGCGAGCGCGAGATCCGGGTGCCGGGCTTCGGCGCAGTCGTCCAGCCAGTCCGGCATTTCGCGCGTCTGCGACAGCGCGCAATGCCATTCGCCATCGTCATAGGCGATCCGGCGCAACTGCCACCGTGGCAATTGCAGGGCGATCAGTTCGAGTGCCGCATCGATCGGCGCATCGGCCTGCAGCAATTGCGCGATCCGCAAGCGGCGTCGCCCTCGCGCCGAGATCGGCGATGCGCCGTCGTCGTCACCAAGAAAGGCGGCCAGCATCGCCGCGGTAGCCTGCGCGATGTGCGCCGGCTCGGGGAAATCCTGTCGTGTCGTCAAGGCCGACATGCTGGCCTCCCGTTGTCATTGTGACATGGCCCGATGGGGCCTGACCTGCAATGTGGCCGGCGGGAGCGTAGGAATGCGAGAGGGACGAGGGCTGAGAGAAATAGGCGGCGCATAAGCGCGCCTTGGCGCTGCGGCGACTTCATATGCCGTGGCCACAGCGATCAGGCGATTTGCGCTGCGGGAATGCCGCGGTCTTTATGAGATTCCTATAACGTTGCCGGCGGCGCTGTCTCGAAAACCTATGGTTCCGGATGCCATCTGTGGCGGTGGAACGGACCGTGGGGCACGGCGATCGGATGCTTGATCCATCACAAGTTGCGCGCTTCCGGCTGATCTACGCTTAGCGCGTCTCTGCGCGCAAGAGGAGCACACCATGCTGGACATCCTGATGCTGGCGCTCGCCGCCGGCTTTTTCGCTTTGGCGATCGGCTACACCTATGCCTGCGAGCGACTTTAGGAGACGGGCCATGATCTTCGACTATTCGCTCGCCAGCGCCGTGTCGCTCGGCCTCCTGATCTATCTCACCTATGCGCTGCTGCGGCCCGAGCGGTTCTGACCGGCCGCCGTCGCACCTTCAAAGGCACATCCCATGACCGTCATCGGCTGGATCCAGATCCTGCTCTACTGCGCCGTCATCGTCGCGCTCGCCAAGCCGCTCGGCTGGTACATGACGCGCGTCTTCAATGGCGAGCGAACCTTTCTTTCGCCGGCGTTGCGGCCGGTCGAATCCGCGATCTACTCGATCGGCGGCGTCGACGAGCGGCGTGAGCAGCATTGGCTGACCTACACGGTCGCGATGCTGCTGTTCCACGTCGGCGGCTTCCTGATCACCTACGGCGTGATGCGGCTGCAGGCCGTGCTGCCGTTCAACCCCGCCGGCCAGTCCGCGGTGCCTGAGGATCTGTCGTTCAACACCGCGATCAGCTTCCTGACCAACACCAACTGGCAGAACTACGGCGGTGAGAGCACGCTCTCCTATCTGGTGCAGATGCTCGGCCTGACGCACCAGAATTTCCTGTCGGCGGCGACCGGCATCGTGCTCGCGATTGCGCTGATCCGCGGCTTCTCACGGGCATCAGTGCGCACGGTCGGCAATTTCTGGGTGGATGTGACGCGCTGCACGCTCTATGTGCTGCTGCCGGTCTGCATCGTCTACACGCTGTTCCTGGTGTGGCAGGGTATCCCGCAGACGCTCGGGCCCTATGTCGAGGCCACCACGCTGGAAGGCGCCAAGCAGACCATCGCGGTCGGTCCGGTCGCCTCGCAGGTCGCGATCAAGATGCTCGGCACCAATGGCGGCGGCTTCTTCAACGCCAACGCCGCGCATCCGTTCGAGAACCCGACCGCGCTGTCGAACTTCATCCAGATGATCTCGATCTTCGCGCTCGGCGCAGCCCTCACCAACGTGTTCGGCCGCATGGTCGGCAACCAGCGCCAGGGCTGGGCGATCCTCTCGGTGATGGGCGTGCTGTTCATCGCCGGCGTGTTCGTCACCTACTGGGCCGAAGCCAACGGCACGGCGACGTTGAACGCGCTGGGCCTGACCGGCGGCAACATGGAGGGCAAGGAGGTCCGCTTCGGCATCGTCGCATCCTCGCTGTTCGCCGTGATCACCACGGCGGCCTCCTGCGGCGCCGTCAGTGCGATGCATGACAGCTTCACCGCGCTCGGCGGCATGATTCCGCTGATCAATATCGAGCTCGGCGAAATCATCGTCGGCGGCGTCGGCTCCGGCATGTACGGCATGCTGCTGTTCGTGGTGCTGGCGATCTTCGTCGCCGGGCTGATGGTCGGCCGCACGCCGGAATATGTCGGCAAGAAGATCGAGGCGCGCGAGGTCAAGATGGCGATGCTGGCGATCCTGATCCTGCCGCTGATGATGCTGGGCTGGACGGCGGTCGGCGTGGTGCTGCCGTCGGCGGTCGCCTCGATGGCCAATTCCGGCCCGCACGGCTTCACCGAGGTGCTCTATGCCTATACCTCGGCGACCGGCAACAACGGCTCCGCCTTCGCCGGCCTGACCGGCAACACCTTCTTCTACAACCTGACGCTCGCCAGCTCGATGTTCATCGGACGCTTCTTCATGATCGTGCCGGCGATGGCGATCGCGGGCTCGCTCGCCGAGAAAAAATCCATCCCGCCGTCCGCCGGCACGTTCCCGACCACCGGCGGCCTGTTCGTCGGTCTCGTCGTCGGCGTCATCCTGATCATCGGCGGCCTCACCTTCTTCCCCGCTCTCGCCCTCGGTCCAATCGTCGAGCATCTCGCGATGACCGCCGGCACCGTGTTCTGATCTCGGAGCAATCTCCATGGAAACCCTGAAACTGCAGAAGCGCTCGTCGATGTCGACGATGCTCGACCCGAAGATCGTGCTGCCGGCCATCAAGGCCGCCGCCGTCAAGCTCGATCCGCGGCTGATGGTCAAGAACCCCGTGATGTTCGTGGTCGAGGTCGTCGCCGCGCTCACCACGGTGATCTTCCTGCGCGACGTCGTGACCGGCGGAGCGAACCTCGGCTTCACCTTCCAGATCATTCTCTGGCTGTGGTTCAGCGTGTTGTTCGCCAACTTCG
>JBARNF010001066.1:0-7757 GCA_049802835.1 Bradyrhizobium sp. | reverse complement strand
GGAGCTTCTCAGCCGCGCGATGTGAGCGTCGATCGTCGGTTCCGACAATTCAAATGACGACTCGGCGACGATCATCGAGGCTTTTTCTCCCAGCCCATCGCGCAAACCCTTAGCCTCGTCGCGCCCTCCGTCGTCATTCTGCCAGAGCATGGCAATCGTCGCGTTCGGATGGTTCTGCAGGATGTATTTTGCGTAGGCGCGCCCTTCGCTCTGGAAATTCGGCTGCCAGCCCATGGTCCAGGGAAAATGTTCCGGATCGCCCCAGCGGGTCGCATTGCTTGCGACAAAGAGCTGCGGCACCTTCCGCGCATTCAAGAACTTCTGGATCGCCGCGTTCGAGGGCGTTCCAACCGACTGGTAGATCATGAGTACTTCGTCACTCTCGACCAGTTTTCTCGCCTGCTCCACGGCCTTCGGAGGACTGAACGCGTCATCGTAGCTGATGAACGTGATCTTCCGCCCGTTGATGCCGCCTTCATCGTTTACCTTTCGGAAGAACGCCGCGGCGACGCGACCGATGATGCCGTAGGCCGAAGCGGGCCCGCTATAGGGAACGAGATTTCCGATTTTGATCTCTTGGTCTGTGACGCCTGGATCGTACTTCTTTTCGGTTGCATTGGCCGGGTGAGCCACGAGGCTTGCTGCCAACGCAAAGGCAGCGAGATGGGGCAGGTATCTTCGTAGCATGGTTGATCCACCCATCGACATACCTCAAGCTCGGTTACGACTGTGTTGGAAGAAAAGTAGGGCCGGGACTCCGGATGGCCGTTAATCAGCCGATGATGCCGGATTCTTTCAGGTGAGCGATGTCCTGGTCGGAATATCCAAGCTCCCCCAGGATTTCCCCACTGTGCTGGCCCAATTCCGGAGCAGGGTTTGGAGGCCTCTTCGTGACGCCGCTTATTCGGAACGGGCTGTCCACGATTGCGCCATGCCCCGGCATCCACTCGGCTCTGACAAGCGCGCCGGCATGATACATCTGGTCGTCGCCGACCAGATCTCCGGCCTTGGCCACGACCGCCGCGGTCAGATCGGCCGCCTGAAAAATCCGTTGCCAATCGGACGAGATGCGGGTCGCGAACAGGTCGTCGAGAAGTGCCACGAGCTCGGCCGCATTGGCGCGCCGTGTTGCAAGCGCCGAGAAGCGTGAGTCCTCGATCAAGGCGGAGCGGCCGATGGCCTCGCAGAAGCGCGGCCAGTCGCGTTCCTCCTGCACCAGGCTGATCATGAACCAGCGGTCGTCAGCGCACCGATAAAAGCACGTCAAAGCGTTCCGGGTCGCCTTCCGGGGCAGGCGGTACTGGATCTCGCCACCGCATAGGACCGCCTGGATCGATGCTGCATTCGACCAGGCCCCGTTGGCAAGCAGCGATGACGTGACGCAGCTTCCCCGGCCTGTGCGCTCCCGGTGAAGAAGCGCCGTGACAATCCCGGCGTAGAGGGTGACGGCCGTTGGCTGATCGCCCATCCCCAGAGTAGGTGCCGCAGGAGAGCTCTCGAGGTCGGGGCGGACGTTGTCGGCCAATCCCGATCGAGCCCAATAGGCATGGGCATCGAAGCCCGGTCTTTCGGCTTCGGGGCCTGTCTCCCCGTAGCCGGTGAGCGCCGCATAGACGAGACGCGGATTGATCTGCGAAAGCTGCTCATAGCTGATCCCGAGCCGAATGCGTGAAGCCGGGGACTGGTTGGTAATGAAAACATCGGCGGAACGCACGAGCTGCCCCAGGATGGTTCGACCAGTCTCGTTCTTGAGGTCCAACCCCAGCGTACGCTTGCTGCGCGCGGCAACGGTCCACGCGTAGTTATGGTCGGCTTTTGGCAGGTTGGGAAGACGACCAAGGACCCGCTGCGGATCGCCGGCGCCAACCGGCTCGATCTTGACGACGTCCGCACCGAAATCCGCGAGGATCACGGCCGCCGCCGGGCCGGCGACAAAGGTCGCGCTGTCAATGACTTTCAGACCCTGGAAAACGCCGGCCACCAGATCCTCCCTGCCGCCAAGCAGACTTGTTGCCGGCCAGATGACAGCCAGATCATTTGATTGGCATCAATCTAGCACGCTTGACGCAAAGGTTCAACCATTCATAATAGGACACGGAGAGCTAAATGCCCCACGGCCACGTCCATTCGATTTCTGCCACGCACCGGCGCTTCACGTCGCCGGACGAATGGCGTTCCATCATTGAGCCCCGTTTCTCGGGAAGTCGCTACACGCCGAGGTGCAATAGTTTCTCGATTGATGCGCGGCTGGAGAAGCTGGCGCGAGTGTCATTGCTCGATATTCAGGTGGGACGATCGGGTCTGGGCGACTTGCATTGTGCGACCTATGGATATTCGGTCGAAGCTGTCGAAACGCATCCATACTTCATAATCTGGCAGCAGGTCGGAGCGGGTTGGATACGACAAGGCGGTTGCGAGACAGAGCTCAAACCCGGCGAGTGGGCGCTTTTTGACGGGCGCATCCCGACGTCATTTCTCCTGCCTGACGACACCCGTGCGATCGGTCTGACGATTCCGCAGGCCCATTGCGACTGGCGAGTGCGCATCGAGCCGGGTGGCGTGCGTCTCCACCGGTCGGTGGAAAGCAGAATCGCATGCGCCGCTCTACTCGAAGCATTGGGAGCTGACGATTGGGTCGAACCGCAATCGCAATCGTCGCTCCAGACCTTCCTGCTCGATGTGGTGCAGGCCAGTCTCCCGACTGCGGTCGCATCAAATGGTCCGCGTCCGGCCCGTATCGGGCTCAAGCTAGACCAAGCCAGGCAGTTCATCGAGGCGGGGTTAGGGGACCCCGACCTCACGCCAGAGTGCATCGGCGAGGCGATCGGATTGTCCCGTCGCTCGCTCTATAGAATGTTCGGCGTGCTGGGTAAGACCCCGATGGAATACATCTACGAAATGCGCCTTGCCGAGGCCGCCCGTCAGTTGCGCCGCAAGGTCACGAACGGTCCCAGCGTCACAGCCATCGCTCACGCAGTCGGCTTTGTCGATTCCAGTCACTTCAGTCGCTTGTTCCGGGCGCGCTACGGCGTCAGCCCGAGCCAGTGGGCCGTGTCGCCTTGATACTGGCACGGCCGGTCCAGAACTTGGCACGCTGAGACCGGATCGTCGCTCGCGGAGGCGCTAAGCTCGACAAAAATCGATCCGGGAGGAGACAACGATGCTTGAGCGATTGGATGATCGGATCGCCGATCCCGCTGTTTATGGCAATCCCGTTGCCTATGACGAGATCTTCACCTCGCTTCGGCGGGATGATCCGGTGCGGTGGACCTCGCCGGGCGGTTATCGGCCGTTCTGGGCGGTGACGAAATATCAGGACATTGTCGAGATTGAGCGACAGAACGAGAAGTTTATCAACGAGCCGAGATTGAGCCTCAACCTAATCGAGGATGAGGAGCGAGTGCGGGCCGGCCCGGGAAGGGGCACCACAAATCCGATGCGCATGCTCGTCAATATGGACGGAGCCATGCACCGCGCTCACCGCAACATCACGCAGTCCTGGTTCTTGCCGGCCAGCCTGCGGAAGATCGAAAGCGACGTTGCTGCCTTGGCGAAGGAATTCGTCGACCTCTTGGAAGCGCGCGGCGGCGAGTGTGATTTCGCCCAGGATGTTGCAGTGTGGTTTCCGCTTCGCGTGATCATGACCATCCTCGGCGTGCCTCGCCAGGACGATCAGAAAATGCTCAGACTCACCAAGGCCATTCTGGGGAATACTGATCGTGAGATGGCGAGTGGAGCATCGGCGGGCGAGTCGAGGCGGAAGGCAATCGAGGAGTTTTTTTCCTATTTCGCTCTGTTGATCGCGGACCGGCGCGAGAGACCGACGAGCGATTTGGCGAGTGTGATTGCGAATGCCCAGATCGACGGTCGGCCGATCTCCGACATGGAGGCGATATCGTACTACGTGATCACCGCTACAGCGGGGCATGATACGACAAGCGCATCAATTGCGGGAGGACTACATGCGCTCATCGAGCATCCATCGGAGATGGAGAAGTTGCGCCGCTCTCCGGAATTGCTGCCCTTGGCTGTGGAAGAGATGCTTCGCTGGGTCTCGCCGGTCAAACATTTCTTCCGCACAGCGACGGACAGCTATGTGCTCCGGGGCCAGCCGATCGCCCCCGGCGACGCGCTGATGATGTGCTATCCCTCGGCCAATCGCGACGAGGACGTCTTCGAGGACCCTTTCACGTTCAAGATCGATCGTGCGCAGAACCGGCACGTGGCGTTCGGCTTTGGCGTTCACCAGTGCCTCGGCCTGCACTTGGCGCGACTGGAGATGAAGGCGTTCTTCACGGAGCTTCTGAGCAGGGTCGATCACATTGAGCTCGCTGGTGAGCCGGCTTGGATCGAGTCGAGCATAGTCAGCGGGCTCAAGCACATGCCGATCCGGTATTCGATGCGCAAGTGAACGACGTCAACGTTGGTAGCGCGCGTCTACGCCAGCGATGAGCGGCCATGGTGCAGGAAATCCCATCACGGCGGATGATCGGACACAGTGCCGTGACAGCCTCCGACATTCTCGACCGATTCGTCAATGAACCTTCCGAGGAAACTGCGGATGACCGAAGCAATCATATTTGACGCGATTAGGACGCCCCGAGGCAAGGGACGTCACGATGGCGCGCTCTATGAGGTTGGTCCAGTGCAATTGCTCGCCGGATTGATGCAAGAGCTCGAGCGGCGTGCCCATCTCGACACCGCTGAGATCGACGATGTCCTGATCGGCTGCGTGCAGCCCTACGGCGAACAGGGTGGCGTCATCGCCAAGACAGCCGCCCTTGCTGCGGGATGGGACTGGAGGGGACCAGGATTGCAGCTGAATCGCTACTGCGGTTCTGGGCTGGACGCAGTGAACCTTGCGGCGCAGAAGGTCAGGTCCGGATGGGACGATCTGATCGTATGCGGGGGCGTCGAATCGATGTCGCGCATGGGTATCGGCGCAGCACCGAGCGTGCGTGATCATCAGCCGCGGTTGTCGTTCGAACTCAAGATGATTCCGCAGGGCGTGAGCGCGGATTTGCTGGCCACGCTCGATGGTCGGGCGCGCGAGGATGTCGATGCCTACGCGTTGCGCTCGCAACGCCTAGCGGCCCAAGCGCGCGCCGAAGGGCGTTTCGATGAATCTCTTGTACCGGTGCGCGATATCAACGGCGTCGTCCTGCTTGCGGCGGACGAGGCAATCAGGGCAGATGCGACGATGGAGGGGCTGGCGAAGCTCAAGCCGTCCTTTGCCGAGATGGGTGAGTTCGGCGGTTTCGACGCCATCGCAATGTCGAAATATCCTCAGGTCGAGGAGATCAGGCACGTTCATACGGCCGGAAATTCCTCGGGCATCGTCGACGGCGCTGCGCTCATGCTGATCGGAAGCCCTGAAAAGGGGCGCGAACTCGGCTTGAGGCCACGCGCGCGGATCATCGCGACGGCCGCGCTCGGCGTCGAACCGACGATCATGCTCACTGGGCCTGCACCGGTCGCGGAAGCGGCGCTCCGCAAGGCGGGGTTGAGCTTCGAAGACATCGATCTCTACGAGGTCAACGAGGCGTTCGCCTGCGTGGTATTGCGCTTCCTGGATGAAACGAAGGTGCCGCTGGCGAAAGTCAACGTCAACGGCGGCGCGATCGCGCTCGGGCATCCGTTGGGCGCGAGCGGATGCGTGCTGGTAGGGACGCTGCTCGACGAGTTAGAGCGGCGTGAGCTCAAGCGGGGCGTCGTCACGTTGTGCGCGGCTGACGGCATGGGCGTCGCAACTGTGATTGAACGCGTTTGATCGGGGATTCGGAATGATCGCCATCGATTATGCCAGGGATGATCAGGGCATTGTCACGCTGACCATGGACATGCCGGGCCAGGCTGCCAACACCATGACCCAGGTGTTCCGTGATGCTTACCGCGGGGCGGTGGAGCGGATCGAGCAGGAACGCGAGAAAATCATCGGGGTCATCCTCACCTCGGGCAAGGCGACATTCTTCGCGGGCGGAGATCTCAAGGGGCTGCTCGCCGCCGATGACGCCGCGGCGCTCTTTGCCCGTGCCGAAGCCACCAAGGCGACGATGCGTCGGCTGGAGAAGTTGGGAAAGCCCGTGGTCGCGGCCATCAATGGTGCTGCGCTCGGCGGCGGCTTCGAGCTCGGCCTCGCCTGTCATGCGCGGTTCGCCATCAATGACGGAGGCCTTCAGCTCGGTCTTCCAGAGACCAGTCTCGGGCTCATTCCGGGTGCCGGAGGTATCGTGCGCCTGGTCCGCATGCTGGGGCTCGAGGCTGCGATGCCGCTCGTCCTCGACGGCGTCGTCTTCGGTGCGGAACGCGCCCTTGAACTGAAATTGCTGAATGGGCTCGCGCGGGACAAAGACGAGTTGCTCGCGCAGGCCCGCAGTTGGATATTGGACAATCCCGATGCCAGCCAGCCGTGGGATCGCAAAGGCTTTCGCATTCCAGGATCGACGCCCACCGCAGCGGCGCCTCTGGCTTGGCTGCGAACCGCGCCCATGCTGCTGATGAAGAAGCACCGCCTGCGCTATCCGGCCCTGGAAGCCGCGATGTCCGCGGCGGTCGAAGGGGCTGCGGTCGATTTTGACACGGCATGTCGGATCGAGAGCCGTTACCTCGCGAAGGTCGCGGTTAGTAGCGTTGCTAAGAACATGATCCGGACGTTCTTCTTTCAGATGAACGAAATCAAGGCCCGGAAGAGCCGGCCGGAGGGCGTTCCCGACGCCAGTTTCGCACGAATCGGAGTGTTGGGTGCCGGACTGATGGGCCGTGGCATCGCCCAGGTCGCCGCTCAACGGGGCATCTCCGTCGTGTTGAAGGACGTTACGCGGGAGCAGGCGGAAAAGGCAAAATCGCAGATCCAGAGCGGACTTCAGAAACAGGTCGAGAAAGGCCGCCTGTCCGCGGATCGCATGAGCGCTGCGCTGGCCTTGATCAAGCCGACCGGGAGCCTGAGCGATCTCGCAGGATCGGAATTGATCATCGAGGCGGTGTTCGAAGATCGTGACCTCAAGCGAAGCGTGACTCAGGAGGCCGAGCCATATTTGGCGCACGGGGGTATTTTTGCGTCCAACACCTCGACGCTTCCGATCACGGGCCTCGCGCAAGCCTCGGCCAGTCCGGCGAACTACGTCGGATTGCATTTCTTCTCTCCCGTCGATCGGATGCCGCTCGTCGAGATCATCAAGGGCGCAACGACCTCGGCGGAGACTTTGGCCCGGGCCTACGACTTCGTGCGGCAGATCAACAAGACGCCGATCGTGGTGAATGACAGCCGCGGTTTCTTCACGAGCCGCGTGTTCGGAACCTTCACACGCGAGGCAGGCGCGATGCTGGCCGAGGGCGTGGATCCTGCAGCAATCGAAAACGCGGCGATCTGGGCTGGAATGCCCGTCGGCCCTCTCGCCGTCATGGATGAAACCTCTCTTGCGCTGGCTTGGAGTGTTCGCCTCCAGACCATCGCTGACCTCCAGGCCGCGGGTAAGTCGGCGCCGGCCCATCCTCATTGGGCCGTTGTCGACAGAATGGTCAACGGGTTGAAGCGGCCCGGTCGAGCCGGTGGCCGCGGCTTCTATGAATATCCCGCCGGTGGCAAGAAACGAATCTGGCCCGGCTTGCGTGACCACTTTCCGCCGAGTTCGGCACAAATTCCTAACGAGGAGTTGTCCGACCGTTTTCTCTTTGTCCAAGCCATCGAAGCCGTGCGTTGCCTCGAGGAAAAAGTCATCGAATCTTCCCGGGACGCAAACATCGGTGCGGTGCTAGGC
>JBARNF010001065.1:0-2284 GCA_049802835.1 Bradyrhizobium sp. | reverse complement strand
GCACCAGGCCGCGACGAAGATATCGAAGGCCTGCCGTTCGTCGGCCGCTCCGGAAAATTGCTCGACCGCATGCTCGCGGCCATCGGCCTCGATCGCACGTCGGTCTACATCGCCAACATCGTTCCGTGGCGTCCGCCCGGAAATCGCACGCCAACGCCACAGGAATCGCAAATCTGCCTGCCGTTCATTCTCCGGCAGATTGAGCTCGTCGACCCCGACATTCTCGTTTGCCTCGGCGGCCCATCGGCGCAGACCTTGCTTGGCATCAAGGAAGGCATCACCAAGACGCGCGGTCGCTGGTTTACCTTCGACACCGGCAAGCGCGAGATCCGCGCCATGCCGACTTTTCACCCGGCCTTTTTGTTGCGCAGTCCGCTCCAGAAGCGTTTTGCCTGGCGCGATTTCCTCGCGATCAAAAAGGCGATCAGCTAGCCAGTCAGCACGAACTTCACCGCAAACAGTACCGCCAGTACGACCACGGCCGGCTTGGCCTCCTGCGGCTTGCCGGCAACCAGCTTGGCAAGCACGTAAGTGATAAAACCAAGCCCGATCCCGGTTGCGATTGAATATGTCAGCGGCATTGTGATTGCTGTCACCACTGCTGGCGCATATTCGGTGATGTCCTCCCAGTCGATCTCGGCAAGGCCGCGCGCCATCACGCAAGCCACATAGAGGAGCGCCGCCGACGACGCATAGGCCGGGACCATGCCGGCGAGCGGCGCGAAGAACAGCGCCAGCAGAAAGAAAATACCGACGAAGGCCGCGGTGAGGCCGGTGCGGCCGCCGGCCGAGACGCCCGCGGCACTCTCGATGTAGCTCGTCGTTGTCGACGTTCCGATCAGCGCGCCGAACATCGCAGCGAAGCTGTCGGATATCAGCGCCTCCTTCATGCGCGCGAGCTTGCCGTTCTTCATGAGCCCGGTGCGATGCGTGACACCGATCAAGGTGCCGGCGTTGTCAAACACATCCACGAACAGGATCGAAAACACGACAATCAGGAATGTGAGTTCGCCGGCACGCGAGAAATCAAGCTGCAGGAATGTCGGCGCGATCGACGGCGGGATCGAGATGATGCCGGTGAACTGTGCCAAACCGAACGGCAAGCCGATCGCCGTCGCAACGAGTATGCCGATCAAGGTCCCGCCCATGATGCGCCGATAGTTCAGCCCGGCAATCAGCACGAACCCTAGCAACATCAGAATTGCCGAAGGATTGGTCATATCGCCGAGCGTCACCAGCGTCGCCGGATGAGCGACCACAACCTTGGCTTCTTCCAGCGCAATGATGCCGAGGAACAGACCGACGCCTGCCGAAACGGCAAGCTTCAGGTTTTGCGGGATTGAGTCGATGACAAATTGTCTTATCCGGAATACCGAAATCAGAAAGAACAGCACGCCGGAGCAGAACACGGCGGCCAGCGCCTGTTGCCACGTGTATTTGTAGGTGAGCACGACCGTGAAGGCGAAAAACGCATTGATGCCCATCCCCGGCGCGAGCGCGATCGGATAGTTGGCATAGAGCCCCATCACCAAGGTGCTCACGGCGGCGGCTACACAGGTGGCGACGAATACCGCGCCGGGATCCATTCCGGCCTTGCCGAGGATGATTGGGTTGACGAAGACGATGTAGACCATCGTCAGAAAGGTCGTCACTGCGGCAACGAATTCGGTGCGGACGTCCGTCCCTTGCTGGGAAAGGCCGAAATACCGCTCCAGGACGGCGTTTATCTGTGGTCCGGTCTTCCCCGCCGCCGACACGCGTTTGGCCCGCTTGACCATGTCACCCCTCCCGCCAGCTGCCCGATGATCAAGCCTAACGCGGCAACCCCACGCGCGTCAGACGCGTTTGTGCAGGGTGTGGATAGCGCACCGGGGTGTTTTGCCGCTTCGATATAACGCAGCGGTGGAACGCAATGGCCTCGCCATGATTTATAGATCGCGAATATAATCGCGCCCGGGGCACCGCTCGGAGCTGGTCATGGATTTCGATCCCGTATTGCTCGCGCGTCTGCAATTTGCCTTCACAATTATTTTTCACATCATTTTTCCGAGTTTCACCATCGGGCTCTCGGCTTACATCGCCACGCTGGGCGTCGTCTGGCTCCGCAGCGGCAATGAACGCTACCAGCAGCTCATGCGCTTCTGGACCAAGATCTTCGCGGTCTCCTTCGCGATGGGCGTGGTCTCCGGGATCGTGCTCTCCTACGAGCTCGGGACCAACTGGAGCCGCTTCTCGGTCGTGGCGGGCAATATCGTCGGCCCGCTCGCCGGCTACGAGGTGATGT
>JBARNF010001064.1:0-6737 GCA_049802835.1 Bradyrhizobium sp. | reverse complement strand
CGGCGATATGCACGCCGGCGAGCAGCTGGTTGATCATCTTGAACGCCGCGCCCTGCCCCGCGGCATCGCCGAGCTCGTAGAGCTTGGCCGCCATCGCATCGAGCGCCGGCCTTGCCTTGGCGAAGGCCGCCGGGCTGCCCGACGCGAGAATCGTCAGCTCGCCTTGCGCCGCGCGCTGCGCACCGCCGGAGATCGGTGCGTCCAGATAATGCCGGCCGGTCGCTTCGAGCTGCTTGGCGAGCCGGCGCGCCACGTCCGGGTCCATCGTCGCCGAGGAGACGAACACGGCCTCCTTCGGCATGGTTTCGGCAGCACCCCCCGGCCCGAACAAAATGGCTTCCGTCTGCGCCGCGTTGACGACCACGCTGACCACGATGTCGGCACCCGCGGCGGCCTCGGCCGGGCTGTTCGCACCCTTGCCGCCATCGGCGACGAAACGCGCCACCGCGTCCGCCGAGACATCGCATCCAGTCACCTCGAAGCCTGCGCGCTTCAGCGACGTCGCCATGCCAAATCCCATCGAGCCGAGCCCGATCACGGCGACGTTCAATTGCGGTGGCGACGGCATGCGGCAAATCCCTGAAGCGTTTCCTGGTGACGTCCGGTTGGTCCGGACTACGGCTTGGGTAACACGGCTTGGCCGGGTTGCCAAAGCGTGAGACAAAGCGGCAGAAGACGGACGAGCGAGGATCAAACCTGTGGCGGACACTGCGATTCGCGAGGCCATCTGCCGGTTCGGCCGCTCGCTGTTCGAGCGCGGGCTGACGCCGGGCTCCTCCGGCAATATCAGCGTGCGGCTCGATGATGGCGGCTGGCTGGTGACGCCGACCAATGCCTCGCTCGGCTTCCTCGACCCGGCGCGCTTGTCACGGCTCGACGCAGCGGGACAGCTGGTCTCCGGCGACGCGCCGACCAAGGAGGTGCCGCTGCACACGGCGCTGTACCAGACCCGCGACGCGGCGCGCGCCGTGGTGCATCTGCATTCGACCCATTCGGTCGCGATCTCGATGCTGCCGGAGATCGATCCGCTGATGGCGCTGCCGCCGCTGACGCCTTATTATTTGATGCGCTGCGGTCAGACGGCGCTGGTGCCGTATCATCGCCCCGGCGATCCCGCCGTGGCCGACGCCATCAAGGGGCTCGCGGGCAAATACGCCTCGGTGCTGCTGGCCAATCACGGCCCCGTGGTGTCCGGCGATACGTTAGAGGCAGCCGTGTTCGCGATGGAGGAGCTCGAGGAGACCGCAAAACTCTATCTGCTGCTGCGCGGGCTCAACCCGCGCTATCTGTCGCCACAGCAGGTCGCCGACCTCGTCAAGGTGTTCGGCCTGACCCTGCCCGATCACAATGGTCATCACTGACCGAACCGGACCGGATGGATGGGCATGCAACACCCCGCGCCGTCACCGGCCGAAATCGAGGCGGCTGTCCGTGTGCTCTACGAGGAAGCCCGGTTCTATCGCTGGTTTCCGATGACGACCGACTCCTATGAGGCCTTCGCGGCGTCCGATCCGATCGGGGTCAGCGAACTGGGCGGCATCGCCGAGCGCATGCTGATGGCGGCGGCGCAGGCGAGGTCGCGGGCACGACAATTCTAGCGCCTTCATCGCCCCCGCTTGCCTCTGGAGGGCAACAATGCCTAATATTAGGGCAAGGCTCGGCCGCGACAGCAATCAGGGACGATCGATCGATGGGCGGGGCACCGGCAACGCCACTCCGGTGCAGCGCGGTTGCGTGTTGAGTTCTTCCATCATCGATTGCAGCTTCACGCGTTCAGCGCGCCCGCAGCATGAAAGGAACCGGCAAAATGCGTCCACACCGGCGTGGTCGCGGCTGTTTGCCCGCATCGGTGCCCGGCCGGAGCGGGCCGTCGCCGGGCGCGGGGATTGCTCCCACGGCCATTGCATACGAATCCCGTTCAGCGCGCGCTCTTTATGCATCAGAATGCACCAGGCCATCCGCGCGCCGATCCTTGGCATATCCGTTGCAGACACCACACGGGTCGGGGCGTGGACGCCCGGCCATGCGGATGGCGATCACGTCCGGGTCTCGGTAACGACAGCAAACACGGAGGGCGGATGGCGGCGGGCGCGAGCTTGGAACTGGTGAAGGTGACGAAGATGTACGGTCACGTCACCGCCGTCGATGCGATCGACCTGCGGATTCCGGCCGGGTCCTATTGCTGCCTGCTCGGTCCGTCCGGCTGTGGCAAGACCTCCACGCTGCGGATGATCGCCGGCCATGAATCCGCGACCTCGGGCGACATCATCGTCGGCGCCAGGAACGTCACGGAGCTGCCGCCCGCCGGGCGCGGCACCGCGATGATGTTCCAGTCCTACGCGCTGTTTCCGCATCTGTCGGTGATCGACAACGTCGCGTTTGCGCTGAAGATGAAGGGCGTCGCCAAGCCCGAACGCCACGCCCGCGCGCGCGAGCTGCTCGAGCTCGTCGACATGCAGAGCTATGGCGGGCGGCTGCCGGCGCAGCTCTCCGGCGGACAGCAGCAGCGGGTGGCGCTGGCGCGTGCGCTGATCACCTCGCCGCAGATCCTGCTGCTCGACGAGCCGCTGTCGGCGCTCGATCCGTTCCTTCGCTTACGCATGCGCGCCGAGCTGAAGCGGCTGCAGCGCGAGCTCGGCCTCACCTTCGTCCACGTCACCCACGGCCAGGACGAGGCCATGGCGCTGTCCGATCTCGTCGTGCTGATGAATGGCGGCCGCATCGAGCAGCAGGGCAGCCCGCGCGAGATCTTCAACCATCCGCGCACCGAATTTGCCGCCCGCTTCATCGGCGGCCACAACGTGATCCCGGTCGGCGGCGCGACGTTCGCCGTGCGGGTCGATCGCATCCAGCTGAAGGCGCCTGGCGCGTCGATTGATGGCCCAGCCGTGCCCGGCACCATCAGCAAGATCGAATACCAGGGCACGTATGTGCTGGTCGCGGTCGCGACCGACGGTGGTCCCGAGATCTCGGCGCAGCTCGGCGACGATCAGTTCGATGCAGACACCCACAGCATCGGCGAGCGCGTCGTCGTGACCTGGAATCCCGCGCTCGCCGACGCGCTCACGACCCGACCTGCCGCTGCAGCTGCGCCCACTGCGGAACTGGTCGCCTGATTTTGCTCGCCTGTTTTTTCTCAAGGAGATGATCATGACTGATCGATCGAAGACAAAGTCCCTCAGCCGCCGCTCGCTGCTCAAGGGCGCGGCCGGCGTCGCCGGTCTCGCCGGCTCGGGCGCGCTGCTGAGCGCGCCTTACGTGCACGCCGCCGACGCCAAGGTGCTGCGCTATCTCGGCACCGCCGTGAACGAGGGCGACGAGATCTCGAAGAAGTGCCTCGCCGACACCGGCATCAAGATCGAGTACATCACGGCGACGACCGACGACGTGACCAAGCGCGTCATCACCCAGCCGAACTCGTTCGACGTGCTCGACACCGAGTACTTCTCGCTGAAGAAGCTGGTACCGTCGGGCAACATCTTCGCGCTCGACGCCAAGAAGATCAAGGAATTCAACAATATCACGCCCGTCTTCACCAAGGGCGAGATGCCGAGCGGCAAGAAGATCGGCGGCCAGGGCACGGCACCGTGGAAGGTGCTCTATCTCGAAGGCGCGAACTCCAAGACCTTCTCGGCGACGCCGACCGACTACATCACGCTGATTCCGACCGTCTACAATGCCGACACGCTCGGCATCCGTCCCGACCTGATCAAGCGTCCGATCAGTTCCTGGGCCGAGCTGCTCAATCCCGAATTCAAGGGCAAGGCCTCGATCCTCAACATCCCCTCGATCGGCATCATGGACGCCGCCCTCGTCGTGGAAGCCACCGGCCAGTACAAATATGCCGACAAGGGCAACATGACCAAGGCCGAGATCGACCTCACCATGAAGGTGCTGACCGAAGCCAAGAAGGCCGGCCAGTTCCGCGCCTTCTGGAAGGACTTCAACGAGTCCGTCAACCTGATGGCCTCAGGCGAGACCGTGATCCAGTCGATGTGGTCGCCGGCAGTCACCAAGGTGCGGTCGATGGGCATTCCCTGCACCTTCCAGCCGCTCAAGGAAGGCTACCGCTCCTGGGCGTCGGGCTTCTGCGTCTCCAAGGCGGTCGCCGGCGGACCGAAGCTCGACTGGGCCTATGAGTTCGTCAACTGGTACCTGTCCGGCTGGGCCGGTGCCTATCTCAACCGCCAGGGCTACTACTCGGCCGTGCTCTCGACCGCCAAGGCTAACATGACCGAGGACGAGTGGGGCTATTGGATGGAAGGCAAGCCCGCCAAGAACGACATCAAGGCGCCGGACGGCACCCTGATGGAGAAGGCCGGCGCGGTGCGCGACGGCGGCTCCTACGAGGACCGCATGGGCGGCGTCGTCTGCTGGAACGCCGTCATGGACGAGAACGACTACATGGTCCGCAAGTGGAACGAGTTCATCGCCGCCTGATGTGAGACTCCCGCCTGCCGCGCGCTCGCAGGGGCGCGGCAGGCCTCTCCTGCCTTGCCTCTTCCCGCACAACAGGTTCCTACGTGGCCGTGACCATCGACGATTCGCCTGAGACGTTGGCGCCGGCGAAGAGCGCGCTTCGCAAGATCACCGTGCGCTCGATCGCCTGGCTGCAGGCCGGCCCGATGACGCTGGTGTTTGCGCTGTTCTTCCTGCTGCCGCTCGTGCTCGTGGTCATCGTGAGCGTGTGGGACTACAATGAATACGAGATGATCCCGGCGTTCAGCTTTCGCGGCTACACCGACACGTTCGAGGGCTGCGTCGCCGGCCTGCCCGAGCTGTGCACGATCCTGAAGACCTATCTCAAGACGCTCAAGCTGTGCCTGCTGACCTGGAGCCTGACGCTCCTGATCGGCTTCTGGGTCGCCTACTTCCTCGCCTTCCACGTCCGCAGCAAGACCTGGCAGATCGTGCTGTCGCTGCTGTGCACGATCCCGTTCTGGACCTCCAACGTCATCAGAATGATCGCGTGGATCCCGCTGCTCGGTCGCAACGGACTCGTCAATCAAGGGCTGGTCGACGCCGGCTTCGTCAAGCAGCCGGTCGAATGGCTGTTGTTCTCCGAATTCTCGGTGGTGCTGGCGCTGGTGCACCTGTTCACCTTCTTCATGGTGGTGCCGATCTTCAATTCGATGATCCGCATCGACAAGCGGCTGATCGAGGCGGCCTATGACGCCGGCGCATCCGGCTGGCAGACGCTGGTCAACATCATCATTCCCCTGGCCAAGCCCGGTATCGTGATTGGCTCGATCTTCGTGATCACGATCGTGATGGGCGACTTCGTCACCATCGGCGTGATGGGCGGCCAGCAGATCGCCTCTGCCGGCAAGATCATCGAGTCCAGGTTGTCGGCGCTACAATTCCCCGCTGCTGCTGCAAATGCCGTGATCCTGCTCGGCATCACCATCCTGATCATTTCCGCGCTGACGCGGATCGTCGACGTGCGCAAGGAGCTCTGAGACATGGGCGACAGGCGACCGCGCTCGTTCTACGTTCTGGCGGCGTTTTTCTCGGCCTACGTACTGTTCCTGTACGGGCCGATGATCGCGATCTACATCCTGTCGTTCCAGGGCCCCGATGGCGGCCTCACCTTTCCGATGAACGGCGTATCGCTGACCTGGTTCGCCAAGGTGTTTTCGGGCGGCGGCATCGTCGACATCGGTGCGGCCTTCAAGCGCTCGCTGGCGCTCGGGCTCGTGGTGATGGTCATCACCGTGGTGCTGTCGGTCGCCGCCGGCATGGCGTTCCGCAAGCCGTTCCGCGGCGCCTCGTTCGTGTTCTACACGGCCATCGCCAGCCTGATCATGCCCTCGATCATCACCTCGCTCGGCATCGCGCTGGAATTCCGGCTGATCGACGACTTCATCAACAAGCACGGCGCCGATGTCGGGCTCGGATGGCTGGCCGATGGCTGGACCACCGGCATGGGCCTGTTCACCTCGGGCTTAGGTGCGCATCTCACCTGGACCCTGCCGTTCGGCCTGCTGATCATGTTCGCGATCTTCAACCGCTTCGACGGAAGGCTCGAAGAGGCCGCGCGCGACCTCGGCGCGACGCCGTGGCAGGCCTTCCGCCACGTCGTGCTGCCGATCATCCTGCCCAGCGTGGTCGGCATCGGCCTGTTCGGCTTCACGCTGTCCTGGGACGAGCTCGCCCGCTCCAGCCAGGCGATCGGCTCCGTCAACACCCTGCCGCTGGAGCTGCAGGGCCTGACGACGACGGTGACCAAGCCCGACATCTACGCGCTGGGCACCTTGACCTCGGCGGTGTCGTTCCTCGTCATCTTCGCGGCGCTGTCAGTCATCTTGGTACTGCAGGCCCGCCAACGCCGCCAGGGCTCCGACGCCGGCAAGGGCATGGTGTAGTTGAACGCGGCGCTTGAGTATTCGAAGATGAGCGCGGTGCCCGTGAATGCGCCCTCGCCCCTTGTGGGAGAGGGCATGTAGGACAGCGCCGCAAGCTCGGTTGGGTGAGGGGTATGTCTCTGCGAACATCGCTCGCGGAAAGATACCCCTCACCCAACCGCATGCTTGGATAGGCCGAGCATGCCCTCTCCCACAAGGGGAGAGGGCGCTGTATCTTACAGCACGCGGATGAGCTCGCTTAGTCTGTAGGGTGGGCAAAGGCGCGCCACGGTCGTAGCGTAGGTGCAAAGCTGTCTCGCGCGCCGTGCCCACCGACCTCACTCACCAGCACCGCCGGTGGGCACGCGCCGCCTGACGGCGCCGCTTTGCCCA
>JBARNF010001063.1:0-16741 GCA_049802835.1 Bradyrhizobium sp. | reverse complement strand
GTGATTCATGGTGTAGGTCGTGAAGCTCGCCGCGGTGTTGCTGTGGCAGTTCGAGCACTGCAGCGTCCCGGTCGGGATGTGCGGCGGCGTGGTCATGCCCTGCGCCGTCTTGCCGTTGTGGCAGGTCGCGCAATTGGTATCGGTCGCAGCGTGCTTGAATGCCGCCCCGCCCCAGCTGCTGAAGCCGCCGCTCGCCGCCTTGGCATGGCAGCTGATGCAGTCCGCCCCGCCGGTGGCGACGTGGTTCGGATACGACGCCGTCCCCATCGCGCCCTTGGTGCCCTGGCCGGTGAAGGAGCCGTTGTGGCAGGCGTCGCAGCGTGCCGTCGACACCGCCGAGTGATTCATGGTGTAGGTCGTGAAGCTCGCCGCGGTATTGCTGTGGCAGTTCGAGCACTGGATTCCGGTCACCGGAATGTGCGGCGGCGTGGTCATGCCCTGCGCCGTCTTGCCGTTGTGGCACGACGAACAATTGGTGTCGGTCGTCTTGTGAGCGAACGCCGCCCCGCCCCAGCTGGTGTAGCCGCCGCTCGCCGCCTTGGCGTGGCAGCAGATGCAGTCCGCCCCGCCGGTCGCGACATGGTTCGGATACGACGCGGTCCCCATCGCGCCCTTGGTGCCCTGGCTGGTGTAGGAACCGTTGTGGCAAGCATCGCAGCGGCTGGTCGACACCGCGGAGTGATTCATCGTGTAGGTCGCGAAACTCGTGGCCGTGTTGGCGTGGCAGTTCGAGCATTGCAGCGTCCCGGTCGGGATGTGCGGCGGCGTGGTCATGCCCTGCGCCGTCTTGCCGTTGTGGCAGGACGCGCAGTTGGTGTCGGTCGCGGCGTGCTTATAGGCCGTAGCCCCGGCAAAGCTGAGGGTGCTGGTATGGCAGGATTCGCATGGCAGGCTGGTCTGGATATGGCCGCTCGACTTGCCCCGGGCCGTCGATCCGTTGTGACAGCTGGCACAGCCGGCGACGATTCCGGTGTGATCCATCTTCATTCGGAGGCGGAAGCTCGCCGCGGTCTTATGGCAAGTATCACAGGGAGCGTTCGTGGTGATGTGGCTCTTGGGCTTGCCCATTGCCATGACGCCGTTGTGGCAGGTCGCACATGGCGCCCTTGCCTGCGTATGGTCGATGACGGCGACGTTCTTCCAACCCGACGTCTGATGGCAGCTTTCGCAGCGCGTCGTCGTCTTGGGATGGCCCATCGACACGCCGGCGCTCTGCGTGCCGTTGTGGCAGCTCGCGCATCGCGTCTGCGTCCCCTTGAACCGACCGCCCACGTGACAGGCCGCGCACTCGACCGTCCGGTGGCTCCCCGTCAACGGAAAGCCGGTCGAGAAATGATCGAACGTCGCAGCATCCTGCGCGCGGGTTGCAGCGACCGAGGCGAGCGCCAGCAGGCAAGCAAGGATCACGTACCAGGCTCCGGTACGCAATCGACACGTCAAGCGCGCCAGATAGCCACTGCAGTGATCCACCCCATACTCCAACTTCAGCACCTCCCACGAACTCATAAGAGGTGCGTACGCAACCGGCTGACGGAGGCGATGCATCCCGACTAGGTCTTGCCCCCCGTCGCGACTCCGTCGCCAACTCCAACTCGAACCATCATCCCATTCCGGTAGGCCCTGGTGCTTCAATCCGCCTCCAGAGGCCCTCAGAACGCCCCACGCTTTCTCTGCTCTCCCCTGACTGCGGTCCATGCTTCGACGACGTCGAAGGACACGACCAGACTCGACAGATCGGATCGATGGTAGTGAGAGAGGCGCAAAGCTGGCCCAAAACTTGACCAAGCTGAACTCAAGCTGAATGGCTCGACCGGTTTCTCAGTCCTGCAGACGAGAGGTGTCGCGATCGCAGAGCTAGTGAGGATTGCGCGTCACATTCACGCGGCTGCACCGCGCGAGCGTGCTGATACCAGCCGCGCGCCAGCGCGCCCCGATCCGCGCGCAATAATCCGCACGTCAGTTCCTGATGTTCACTTTCTTCCAGCTGTCCGCGACGTGACAACGCTCGCAACTCTGCCCGAAGGTGCCGTTGTGAACATCGGAACCACGATGGCAGCTATAGCAATCCATCGGCAATTTCAGGCTCGGCGGCGACTTCGCCTTGTGGCAGCTCTCGCATGTCAATCGCTGATGAGCACCGAGCAGTGGGAACCGTGTTTGTCGCGCGTGCTCAAACCGCCACAACCGCCAACCGTTCGGATTGTGACAAGCCGCGCACCCTCCCCCGAGCCGCCCTTGATGAAAATCCTTATGACAGCTCTCGCAGCTGGTCGGCGTGTTCCGGTAGGTCTGCGTACGGTGACACTCCTCACAGGCGACGGTTTTGTGGAGCCCGATCAGGGGGAAGCGTGTGATCTCGTGGTCAAAGGACACGTTCTTGCGCCATCCCGAATCATTGTGGCATCGCTCGCAGCGCTCCCCGAGCTTACCCTGATGCGGATCCTGCTTGCGGTGGCAAGACACGCAGGCCGTCGTCAGTTTGTCGCGATAGAGATCGCCCGTGTGGCACGAATCGCACTTGGCCTTCGCATGGGCGTTGCGCAGCGGAAACTTCGTCTTATCGTGGTTGAAGTGGGCCGGCTTCCACTTGACCTGATCGTGGCAGGTCTCGCACTTGTCGCTGTACCGGCCTCCATGCACGTCCTGCAGCTTGTGGCACGAGCCACAGCTGCTCGGCAGGTCCTTGTATTGCTGAGCCGTGTGACAGGTCGTGCAGGACACCGTCTTGTGCGCGCCGACCAGGGGAAACTTCGTCTTGCCGTGGTCGAATTCCCGGGTGTCGGTCCATTTCACCGTCGTGTGACAGTTCTCACAGCGCTCGCCGAGCCGACTGCGATGAGGATCGATCTTCTTGTGACAGTCGAAGCAGCTCGACGGCGTATCACGATATTTCACCTTGGCCACATGGCATCCGGCGCATGGCACACTCTTGTGAGCATCGACGAGACGATAATTCGTCACATCGTGCTTGAACGTTTCCTGGTCGAAGGGATTTATATTGGTCTCACGTCCCTTGTGGTCAGTATGGCATTGTCTGCATTCCTGGCTCGCTGCGGCGGTGTCGCGCCCGTGCAGGCGCGTGCGGGTCGCTCGATCGGCGGCCACTTCCTTGTGACAATCGATACACAAGCCGGTCTGAGCGCCGCGCGAGAACGACTCGTGGCATTTGCCGCATTGCGACTCGTACTTCGCGTGGCTCTGCGTCAGCGGACCAGGCATCACCAGCTTTTCCAGGACCGTCTGGGCCTCGGCTGAGCCATCCGGACACGCGATCATGCCCGCCGCAAGACACACGGCGGCAGCCATTGCGCGCAGCATCCGTCTGAGCACCAGGTTAGTAATTGTGTACGGCCCAAACATGAACGACGCCCGACAGCAACAACAGGAAGAAAAGCGGCAGGTGGAGAACGTGCCAGAGCGCGAACAGGCGCTCGAAGAAAGCCAACTCAGCCGCCTTCCGCACCGCCGAGCAGTAACGACGGACCAGGTGCTCCACCGCTTCTTGCCGACGGCGTCGTTCTGAACGCGACCAATTCGATTGCTTCGCCTCGGCACGAATGAGACGTCGCGACTCTGCGACCACGTTTCGCCGCAGCCGTCCGGACCTCAGCGCGATGATGGCGCCGATCCGCACACTCGCCAGCGCGGTCCGGGGCACTCTGCCGTCGAGACCCTTGCTGAACTCCGTCAACTCGCGCGCAACGAACTCAGCCGCTCGCATCTCCTGGCCGAGAGACTTCCTCATTGCGTCCGCCTCGGCCAGCAGATCTTTCACATGGGCCTTGCGGCCATGCAGGCCCATATGGATCTTGCGGTAGATGTAGCGTCCGATGACGCCACTCAGCGCGACAATCACCATCGCAAAGAACGCGACATTACTGTTCAGCGCGCCCAGCTTGAAGTTGGCGTGAAACAGGATGAGGACCGGCCCGAATATTCCGAGCAGCATGTGGGTACGAAACCAGAATGGAATCGTGCCGATTGCGCGGGCTGATTTGTATCTCTTGCGGACAGAATAGACCAGCAGAGCCAGCATCGCGAGGCTGCCGAGGATTCCAAGCCAGTAGCCAGTGCCGTACTTCGGTGTCCAGATGTCCTCGTCGCGCTGCAACCAGCCGACGACGATCGCCCCGAGCACGACGGCTGTCAGCAGCCCCGGAACTGCAATCTGCGTCGGACTGGCGGGCGCCCGTACGGCGCGAGCCACGCTCATGATGCGACCATCCGCTGCTTGAAGTCGAGTCCCGATCCGCAGACTCCCAGGCGAATAGTGGCGAACCTGAATAGAAGCTGACAAACCGGACCGCCCGTCGTTGTTAGTATTGGTACTTTTATCGAGCTCATAGCCAACATCGTCGCATCCGATTTCAGAGCCATATTTCCGCCAGCGGCAGCTGGCTATTGATCAAGCGCTTCATGATCAGCCGACGTGTAGCGAACAATCCGGACTTTCTGTGTCGGTACTAATTGAGAAGCATTCGCACTCATGCACGCCAGGACAGCAGATGCCAAACCGTCGAACGTTTCTCGAGCGATTGAACAGTAAGCGATAGGAGTCCGCATGGCGCTCGACCTGATCGTAGTCTACGCCGCTCCCATGGTCGGCATCTGGGCGGCCTATGTCGCCACGCGGAAAAGCCGCGAGGCACGGAGCCTCGCCAAATATGTCGCGGCGAAAGAGGCCGGACTACTCGAACCCGCCTCCCTCCATCCGGTCATCGATCCCGCGAAATGCATCGGCTGCGGATCGTGCGTCCGTGCCTGCCCGGAGGGCGACATTATCGGCCTGCTCGGCGGCAAAGCGTCGCTGGTCGAGCCATCCCACTGCATCGGACATGGCGCCTGTAAGGCGGTTTGTCCTGTCAACGCAATCACGCTCGTCTTCGGCACCGAGACCCGCGGCATCGACATTCCGAATGTCAACGAGACATTCGAGACCAACGTACCCGGGATCTTCATTGCCGGTGAACTCGGGGGCATGGGGCTGGTCCGCAATGCGATCGAACAGGGCCGCCAGGCAATGGAGTCGGTTCGGAACAGAGTTGCGCGCAGCGATCCGGACATGCTCGACGTCGTCATCATCGGATGCGGGCCCGCCGGCTTCTCGGCAAGCCTCGCCGCGATGCAGCACAAGCTGCGGTTTGTCACCATCGAGCAGGATTCGCTGGGAGGAACCGTCGCGCACTTTCCGCGCGGCAAGCTGGTGATGACGGCTCCGTTCACGCTGCCGCTGGCGGGCAAATTCAATTTCAGGGAGCTGAGCAAGGAACAGTTGATTGCCTTCTTCATGGACATCGTCCGCAAGACCAAGCTCAAGGTCAACATCGGCGAGCGCGTGGATGCCGTCGCGCAGCACCGGAATGGATTCGAGGTTCGGACCAGCCGGAGCAGCTACAAGACGCGATCTGTTCTGCTGACCATTGGCCGCCGCGGGACGCCGCGCCGGCTCGACGTTCCCGGGGAGGATCAGACCAAAGTGGTTTATCGGCTGATAGATCCGGAGCAGTACAAAGGAATGCATGTGCTGATCGTCGGCGGCGGTGACGCCGCACTGGAGGCTGCCTGCTCGATCGCCGAGCAGCCGGGCACCACGGTGACGCTCTCCCACCGCAGCGAATCGTTCAACCGCGCGAAGCTCAAGAATCGCGATCACACCGTCGCGCTGCAGAAGTCGGGACGGCTGAGCGTCGTGTTCAACTCCTCGGTCAAGCGCATTGATCCCGAGACCGTCGACATGGAAGTCGGCGGCGAGCTCAGCCGGATACCCAATCAGGCGATCATCATCTGCGTCGGCGGCATCCTGCCGACGAGCTTCCTTCAGAGCATGGGAATCGAGGTCGAGACCAAATATGGCACCGCGTAATCACACCCTTCTTGTCGCTGCACTTTGTGGAACGCTCTATGGCGGCGTGGTCGCTCACGCAGCAAACGACGCAGCACCGGGCTTATCCTCTTTGCCGGGAGCCCAGGTCTCCGAAACGCAGGCTGTACGCGCGGCAGATGCCGCGATTCGCGCCGGAAAGCCGGGCGAGGCGCAGAGATTTCTCGAGCAGGCTGCGCTGGCCGGCGACCGCGAGGCCCAGTACAGGCTGGCCTCGTTGTATCGCGCGGGTACGGCTGAAAAGCCGGACGACGCGCTGGCCTTCAAATGGATGCGCGCCAGCGCCGAGAAGGGCCACGTCAAGGCACAGTACAATGTCGCGACGATGTATATCGCCGGCCGCGGCACAGCGGCAGACATCGAGAAGGCGCGCGAATGGCTGCGCAGATCTGCCGCAGCCGGCTACCAACCGGCGGAGCAGCTCCTGTCGGAGATCGCCGGCCGCGCCGCGTCCACGTCGCAGAAACGTGACACGGCGACTGATCGAAGACCCAATCAGCCAGACCCGGCTCAGAGGCTCGCCAACGCTGCGCAAGGCGCGTCGCGCAACGGACAGGCTGCGATCATCGACGCGACGGTGAGAGGGCAAGCCGCGGTCTTGCGTCAGATGATTGCGGCGGGAGCCGACGTCAACGCCAGCAATGACGATGGCGATACGCCGCTTGGGATTGCGGCTTCCACCAACCAGGTCCAGGTAACCGGACTACTGCTGTCCGCCGGCGCCAATCCCAACCTTCGGAACCGGCGCGGAGAAACACCACTCATGCTGGCTGCCGGCAGGGCCCAGGCGGAGGTCGTGAAACTTCTGCTCGCGAAAGGCGCCGATCACGGCATCGTTGCGCATGATGGGACGACGGCGCTGCAAGCCGCAGTGAGCCGCTGCAACAAGGAGACGATCGTCCAACTCCTGGATCGGAACTCCGCCGTACAGCCGAAATTGCCTGACGGCCGCACGCTGCTGATGCTCGCCGCCGGCTCATGTTCCGGAGCGGCCATCGTGCCATTGCTTGCTGACGGAAATACCATCAATGCAGCAGACGGGCTCGGACGCACCGCGCTCTGGCATGCCGCCGATCACGGCAATGACGACGCCGTTGCGGTCCTGCTGGCAGAGCATGCAAATCCGAAGCTCGCCGACAACGACGGCATGACTCCGTTCCTCCGCGCGCTGGAGAAACAGAGCACCGCCGTGGCCCTGCTCTTGCTGAACCACGGCGCCGACGTGAATGAGGGCACAAGAAGCGGTAACACGCCCCTGATCCTCGCAGTGCGAGCCGGCCTTTCCGACATGGTCCGCGCGCTGCTCGCGCGCAATGCCGATCCGAACGTGCGCAATGCGCAGGGTGTCAGCCCGCTGATGCTGGCTGCGTCCGATGGACGCAGCGATATCGCATCGATTCTGATCGAAGCGGGCGCCGACAAGCGATTGCGCAACAAGCGGCGCGAGACCGCTGCGGACGTCGCAGCGACCAGCGGCCACGGCGAGATCGCCAAGCTGCTCGAATAGCCAGCGGCGCCCAGGCTAGCCATACGCATGCGCCGGCATGCTCTGAACGCGGCGTCGTTTCGGCGCCGCGAAATCGGAGCGCTGTCACCAAATTCAACAGCAAATCAGCAGCATCACGCGCTGATGCGTGCGCTCATGCGAGTGATTAGCAGACGAGAATGAGACAGTCTCACGATTAGTAACTATTCGTACCCATTGATGCCCCATTTCCTCGGTTCAGTTCTACTAATCACAGACTCTTGAGAACGACTCGCGGGAATAACGGCGGCTCTCGTAGTGGAGAAGGTCATGACGGCAGAAACGGGCTCCTTCGCACTCGCTATCGCGCTGCTGATCGCAGTGGCCCAATCCACGATTCCGTTCGTCGCCTATCGCCGTCACGGACCAGCCATTGTCGCGTTCGTTCGCCATGCTGCGCTGGGACAGCTACTGTTCATCGGCCTCGCGTTCGCCTGCCTCACGGCGGCATTCGTGCAGTCGGACTTCTCCCTCCAGGTCGTGGCCGCCAATTCGCATACTCTGAAGCCGCTGCTCTACAAGGTCTCCGGCGTCTGGGGTAACCACGAGGGCTCGATGCTGCTTTGGGTGTTGATACTCGCCCTATTCGGCGCCGCCGTCGCAATGTTCGGCAGCGGACTTCCGGAGCGGCTGCAGATCAACGTGCTCGGCATTCACGGAATGATCGGGCTGGGCTTTCTGACCTTCATCGTCGCAACATCGAATCCGTTCGCTCGCCTCGTCGAGGCGCCGCTCGACGGCAACGGACTTAATCCGATCCTGCAGGATCCTGGTCTCGCGATTCACCCTCCCTTCCTGTATCTCGGCTATGTCGGCTTCTCGATGGCCTTCTCCTTCTCGATTGCAGCCTTGATCGAGGGCAAGGTCGATGCAAGCTGGGCCCGCTGGGTACGTCCGTGGGTGCTCGCTGCGTGGTGCTTCCTCACGATCGGGATCACGCTCGGAAGCGCCTGGGCGTACTACACCCTGGGCTGGGGCGGCTGGTGGTTCTGGGATCCGGTCGAGAACGCCTCCTTCATGCCCTGGCTTGCCGGAACCGCCCTGCTCCATTCGGCCCTGGTGGTGGAGCGGCGCAACTCGCTGGTCAGTTGGACCATCCTGCTCGGTATCCTGACGTTTTCGCTGAGCCTGATCGGCACCTTCCTGGTCCGCTCCGGCGTCCTGACCAGCGTCCATTCCTTCGCGCAGGATCCGTCACGCGGCAGCTTCATCCTGGCCCTGATCCTGATCGCAACCGGCGGCGGGCTGGCATTGTTTGCTGTGCGCGCCGCCGAGATGAGGAACGGCGCTATCTTCGCGCCGGTCAGCCGCGAGAGCGGTCTCGTGGTCAACAACGTGCTCCTGAGCACGGCGGCGGCCACGGTGCTCCTTGGCACGTTCTACCCGCTGATCGTCGACATGCTGGGCAACGACAAGATCTCGGTCGGCCCGCCCTACTACAACATGACTTTCGTGCCGATCATGGTGCCGCTCCTGATCATGATGGCGGTTGGCCCCGCTCTTCGTTGGAAGCGCGATCAGCTGCGCGCAGCCTTCGGACGGCTCAAGCCGGCGGCGGTTCTGGCCGGCCTCACCGCGATCGCGCTGTTGGCAATGACCTTCGGCCAGCGCTATCTCGTCGCCTTCTTCATGACGATCGCGGTCTGGCTGGTCGCCGGCTCGCTGATCGTGCTGGCACACCGGATCAAGCTGGGCGGCGCATCGCTGGCGACCACCCTCAAGCTCGCCCGCACGACGCCGCTCGCGGTATATGGACTGGTTCTCGCACATGCGGGCATGGGCGTGACGGTGGCGGGAATCACCGGCATGACGGCCTGGGCCAGCGAAAAGATCGAAATGCTGCGGCCGGGACAGAGCCTCGAACTTGCCGGCTACAATGTCCGCTTCCGCTCCGTCGAGGAAGTGCCGGGCCCCAATTACGAGGCCCAGCGCGCCACCTTCGACATCTCGCGCGGCAACCGGGCCTACACGCAGCTGAGCAGCGAGCGGCGCTTCTACCCCGTCCGCCGCCAGCTGACGACTGCAGCCGGGATCCGCACAAATCTCATCTGGAATGTCTATGTGACTCTCGGCGATCCCGACAACACCGGCGCCTGGGCTGTGCGCTTCTATCATCACCCGTTCATTCCGCTGGTCTGGATCGGCGCCCTGATCATGGCCTGCGGTGGCTTCGTTTCTCTGGCCGACCGCCGCTTCCGGATCGGCGCACCCGAGCGCGCGGTTCATGCGCATGCGCTCGCCGTACCCGCCGAGTAGGAGTTTGCCATGCCCGACGTCCTCTATGGCAAGTCCTTGCGATCCCGCCGCCGACTGTATGCCACGGTGACGCTCGTTCTGCTTGGCTTTGCCGCGAACTCACCGTCCTACGCGGTGCAGCCCGATGAAATGCTGAGGGATCCGGAACTCGAAGCTCGCGCACGCACGCTGAGCCAGGACCTGCGCTGCGTGGTCTGCCAGAATCAGAACATCGACGATTCCAACGCCCCGTTAGCGCGGGACCTCAGAGTGTTGTTGCGCGACCGGCTGACGGCCGGCGACAGCGATCGCCAGGCGATCGCTTACATGGTCGCGCGCTACGGAAATTTTGTGCTCCTCAAGCCGCCCATGCAGGCCAATACGCTGCTGCTGTGGATCGGTCCCCTTCTGGTGCTGATCGCCGCCGGCCTCGGCTTTGGCCGGTTCATCCGCCGCTCCTCGAGCGTTCCGGTTGATGCGGCAGCACCTGCTCCGCTCAGCGCCGACGAGCTCAAGCTAATCAACGCCATTCTCGAAGAACGGAGCTCTGCATGACACTGTGGCTGATCTTTACGGCCATGATCGCCGCCGCCGCGGTCCTGATCTCGGCGCCCTTCATCCGCCGTTATGACAGGCGGGTCGCTTCCACCGGTCTCATCGAAGTCTATCGTGACCAGTTGAGGGAGCTCGAGATCGAGAAGGCTGAAGGGCTGATCGACCAAGCCCACGCCGACAGCGCGAGCCTCGAGATCAAACGCCGCATCATCGCAGCCGAGCGTGCGGCCGCCGACCGCCCGAACGCGCAACTCGCCGACACCGAGCGCCGCTTTGCGCTGATATCGGTGACGTCGATCGTCGTGTTTGGCGCCATCCTGCTTTATGTCCTGATTGGAAGCCCCGAACTGCCGTCGGCCGCGCCGCAAATGGCAGGAACGCAGCCCCCCGTTGCCACAAGCGTGATCGCGACCCAGGGCTTATCACGACCGTCTGCGCAGACATCCGTCGATCCAGCGAAACGAGCCCCCCCGCAGCAGGCCGGACTGCCACCCGTTGAAGAGATGATCCAACGCGTGCAGGCCCGCCTGGAACGCAATCCGCGGGATGCCGATGGCTGGCGGCTGCTTGGCTGGTCCTTGTTCAACGTCGAACGGTTTGCTGATGCCGCCAAAGCGTATGCGAGAGCGATCGAGCTGCGCCCCGAATCGGCCGAATATCGCAGCGCGCGGGGCGAAGCCCTCGTGCGTGACGCCGGCGACACCGTTACCGCCGATGCGCGAAAGGAATTCGAGCAGGCGCTGACGCACGACTCGAAGGATGCGCGGGCTCGCTACTTCATCGGCCTCGCGAAGGAGCAGGATGGCGACAAGGATGGCGCGATCGCGGACTGGGAATCGGTGATCACCGATGCTGATCCCGGCGAGTCCTGGCTGCCGGATCTTCGACAGAGACTTGCGCGGTCCCGCGCCGGCTCGAACGCCGTGACGGCCGCCCCGGCCAAGCCTCAACTATCGGCCGATGCTGTGAAGGATCCGACGGCGGCCTCGTCTACGCCGCCTGCGAACGAGCCCGATCGTGCCCGTGGTCCGAGCGCCGATGACGTCCGCAACGCCCAGGCCATGGCTCCGCAGGATCGCAATGCCATGATCCGCGGGATGGTCGATCGCCTGGCAGCGCGGCTGGAGCAGCAGCCGCGCGACGCCGAAGGCTGGATCAAGTTGATCCGCTCGCAGGTCGTGCTCGGCGACGGCGATCTCGCCAAGACCTCGCTGCAAAAGGCGCTGGCGACCTTCGCCGAGCCGGGCGAGGAGCGGACTCGGATCGCCGATGCCGCGAAACAACTTGGACTGGATCCGTAACGTGTGGGGGGGACGCCGTCCTTTCCGGGGCGGCGTGAGCAGGGGAGAGACGACGATTCGTATACTCCTTGTAGAAGATGAGGCGATCTTCGCGCAGCGGATCCGGGTGAGCCTGGCCGAGGCAGGATTTGACGCGGATCACGCCGCCGATGGAGCCAAGGGTTGGCTGCTCGGCAGCACTGAAAGGTATGACGCGGCCATCCTTGACCTGGGCCTGCCGAACGTCTCAGGTCTCAACGTGCTGAAGCGCTGGCGCAGCGAGGGACATAACCTGCCGGTGCTGATCCTGTCGGGCCGCAGCGGCTGGGCCGAGCGCGTGAGCGGCCTGAACGCCGGCGCCGATGACTATCTTGAAAAGCCGTGTCACGCCCAGGAACTCGTGGCCCGGCTGCGATCGCTGCTGCGTCGGTCGTCTGGAAAGGCGGATGTCGTTCGCCAGCGCGATCTCGAGGTCAATGCAGCAGCCGGTACGGTCACCAAGAGCGGCGAGCCCATCGAACTCACCGCGCTCGAACTGCGCATGCTCGACCACATGATGCGGCATGCCGACCGGATCGTGACGCAGAACGAGCTGCTCGATCATATCTATTCCGTCAATCATGGCCGTGACTCGAATGTGGTGGAGGTCTACGTCGCCCGGCTTCGCAAGAAGCTTGGCCGTGACGCGATCCGCACGATCAGGGGCATGGGCTACCGGATCGGATAGCGCGCCATGCTGCGGCAGAACTTTCGAGCGCGAATGATCGCCGGCGCGGCGATCTGGATTTCGATTGTGCTGCTGGGCAGCGGATTGCTCCTTTCCCATATCTTGCAGAGTCTCGTCGCGTTGCATTTCGAGCATGATCTGCAAGATCACGCCCGTGAGCTCGGAAATCTCGTGGAAATCAGTCCGGAGCTGAAGCCCTATCTGCCGCGCGACTTCAGCGATCCCAGCTTCTTGCACCGCGGCTCCGGCCACTACTGGCAGGTTCTGCTCCGGAACGGCAGCATGATTCGATCTCCGTCGCTTGGCGCCGATACCGTGCTTCCGACCGGTCCCGAGATTGAGAGCGCGGGTCCGACCACCGTGGATGGCCCGACCGGACCGATGCGTCTGATCAGGCGCTTCATTCAAGCGCCTCATCTGGACGAGCTGATCGACATCCGCGTCGCTGCCGATGAACGGCTGATCAGCGATGAGATGCGAAGCCTGCACACCGTGCTCGCGACGTCACTCGGCTTGATGGCGTTCGGGATGGTCGGCACGGCCTATGCCCAGGTCGCCTTCGGGCTGCGTCCCCTCGCGCGGATCCGCCACGCGATTTCAGCGGTGCGTTCCGGCGAGGTCACGCATGTTCCCGAAGATCTGCCGCATGAAGTCATGCCGCTGGTCAGAGAGCTCAACGGCATGATCAGCGCAAACCTTGCGATGGTGGAGCGGTCGCGCAGCTTTGCCGGCAATCTCGCCCATGGGCTGAAGATGCCGCTCGCGGTCCTCGCCTTGGAAGCCAGGCAACTGGCGGCCAGCGGACATGGGGAGTCGGCAAGGCTTCTCGACGAGCAGTGCGCGCGCATGGCCCTGCTGATCGACTATCAGACCGCGCGCGCCCGGGCTTCGGCGTTGAAGAACGCCGGAACGTCCGCTTCAATCGCGGAGACCGTCAAAACCGTCATCGACGCCTATTCCCGTCTCCCCGCCGGGCAATCACGTCAGTTCGAAGTGACCGTGGCAACGGATACCTGCGTTGTCTGCGATCCCAACGATCTTACCGAGATCATCGGAAATCTGGTCGACAATGCCGCCAAATGGTCGCGCGGGCGCATCCTGATCACGACTGAGAATGTTGAGCCGAACGTCGTCCTGATCTCCGTTGAGGACGATGGACCAGGCATTCCCGAAGACCAGTACGAACATGTCTTCGAAGTTGGAGCCAGGCTCGATGAGGAGAAGCCCGGCACGGGACTAGGTCTCGCCATCACGCGCGACCTGGTGTTGCTTTATGACGGCCGGGTCTGGATCGAGCGTTCCCAACTCGGAGGCGCGGCCGTCAAGCTCACCATGCTCAAGCGAGCTCCTTCACCCATCTCCGTTGAGAACCGGTCGAACGAACGACCGGGTTCTTTCCTGTCCTCTGAACCACGGAATGCCTGACATGAAGAGACTGATTTATACTGCCTGCCTGCTCGCACTCAGCGCCCCGATCCGGGCCGAGGTCGGCACGAAGGAGCTGACGCTCGCCGGCATCAGCGATTGTGTCAAGGAAGCCATCGGGTCGAGTGCTATCGAGGATGGCGGCGATGCGGTGATCCTGTCCTGCAACGCCGACAAGGCCAGGGTCCTCTTCAATTTCCTCAGCAACAAGGTGCCCGCCGAAGTCGTTCAGGACAAGAACGGCAAGTTCGAGAACAGGCAGTTCGGCAACAATGCCTGCTATCACCGGATCGAAGATTCGAGCGGCAAGCCCGCAAGTGATTTCCGCTGCGATATTGTTCTGGTCACAGGAACCGCTCTCGCAGCGAAATAGCGGCACACTCTATCCGTACCAGGACTCCGATTCGCGCGGCCGAGCCTGTGCTGGAGCGTTGCGGAGACCACCGTTCAAGTCGCAAGGACATCATGCAAATCTCGATGATCGAACTCGCCAATCCCGCCCGGTTCATGGCCCTGACCACGCGGGTGCTGCCATGGCTCGCGATGATCACCGGGCTGCTGCTCGCGATCGGGCTTTACCAGTCGGCGCTTGCGCCGGATGACTACCAGCAGGGTGCCACGGTAAAGATCATGTTCATCCATGTGCCGAATGCCTGGCTCTCGATGTTCGTCTGGGGCGTCATGAGCGTCGCCTCGCTCGGCACGCTGGTTTGGCGCCATCCACTGGCTGATGTCGCCGCCAAGGCCGCCCCACCGATCGGCGCCGCCTTCACCTTCCTCGCGCTGGTCACCGGCTCGCTGTGGGGCCGGCCGATGTGGGGCACCTATTGGGAATGGGACGCCAGACTGACGTCGATGCTGATCCTGTTTCTGATGTATCTCGGCCTCATCGCGCTGTGGCGCACGGTCGAGGATCCCTCTCGCGCGGCGCGGGCGGCGGCGGTGCTGACGCTCGTCGGCGCGATCAATCTACCGATCATCAAGTTCTCGGTGGACTGGTGGAACACGCTGCACCAGCCGGCTTCGGTGATGCGGATGGGCGGTCCGACGCTCGATCGCGCCTTTCTGGTTCCCCTCATGGTCATGGCTGCCGGATTCTCGTTGTTGTTTATGACGTTGCATCTGGCCGCCATGCGCAACGAGATCCTGCGGCGGCGAGTGCGTACGCTCGAAATCATGCAGGCGAGCGCGCCGCAAAAACAGGCCGAGGCCGCCATGCGTGCCGGCTCCACGCCCTCTGTCAGGACAGCGTGATTCCATGAATTTCGGAGCATATGCCTCGTACATCCTGACCTCTTATGTGCTGGCGGCGGTTGTCGTGCTGATCCTGATCGTCTGGATCGCGCGCGACCATCGCGGCCAGACGCGCAGGCTACGCGAGCTGGAGCAGAGCGGATTCAGCAGGCGGTCGACCTTGAAAGCGGCGGATCCATCATGAGCCAAACTGCAATGAACGAGACCGCGCCGCGCCGGCGCATATGGCTGCAAACGCTGCCGCTCGTGCTGTTCGCAGCGCTTGCCGCGCTGTTCTGGTCCAGGCTCGGCAACGACGCGTCGCGGATTCCGTCGGCCCTGATCGGCCGCCCGGCGCCATCGACCGCACTGCCGCCGCTCGCGGGCCTCGTCAGCAACGGCACCCCTGTTCCGGGGCTCGATCCGACGCGGCTGAAAGGCAAGGTCAGCGTCGTCAATGTCTGGGCATCCTGGTGCGTCCCCTGCCATGACGAGGCGCCACTCCTGACGGAGCTCGCCAAAGACAGCCGCTTTCAGGTTGTCGGCATCGACTACAAGGATACAGCCGACAATGCGCGTCGCTTCCTCGGCCGCTACGGCAACCCGTTTTCGATCGTCGGGGACGACGCCAATGGCCGCGCCGGGATCGAGTGGGGCGTCTACGGCGTCCCCGAAACCTTCGTCGTCGGCCGCGACGGGCTGATCGTCTACAAGCTGGTTGGCCCGATCACGCCCGACAATGTCGACAGCGTGCTCAAGGCGGAGATCGAGAAGGCGCTGAAGGCAGGCGGCTGATCATTCGCCCCTACCTCGTTCCGGCATGGCTGCGATCGGCCAAGAGGACATCCATGTTTGGTGGCCAAAACGGTGGCCACCTCGCTGAGGATCGACGCAGGACAGGAATTCTAAGGAAAGAATGGTCGGAGCGGCAGGATTCGAACCTGCGACCCCTGCGTCCCGAACGCAGTGCTCTACCGGGCTGAGCCACGCTCCGACATTGGGAAGCCGGCTTATAGCGTTGGGTCTCTGTCTCCGCAAGGCGCAGCACGCAGGAAATCGCATCGAAATCACCGATCGTCCGGGGATGCGTTAACTCATTGAGGCCATGGCGCTTTACGCGGTGCCCGGAGCGGACGCATGTCAGTGGATCATTTGCGCCCTTCATTCGCACGCTGCCGCCCGCTATAGCCGGGCGCATAAAGTCGCTATCACCACGCCGATCATGTCGCCGCCCGAGACACCCGCGCTGAAGACCCAGATCCTGCCCGCCGACGCGACCGGAATCGCTGACGGCGCGGCGACGCTCGCGCGCGGCGGACTGGTCGCTTTCCCGACCGAGACCGTTTACGGCCTCGGCGCCGACGCCGCCAACGCCGCGGCGATCGCGCGCCTCTACCAGGCCAAGGGCCGTCCCGCCTTCAATCCGCTGATCGCCCATGTCGCGGATATCAGCGCAGCGCTGCAGATCGGCCGCTTCGATGCCACGGCCCAACGCCTGGCGGATGCCTTCTGGCCGGGACCGCTGACCCTGGTCGTGCCGCAGGCCGCCGGATGTCCGGTGGCGGATCTCGCCACCGCTGGCCTCGACACGGTCGCGATCCGCATGCCCTCGCATCCGATCGCGCGGGCGCTGCTCGCGGCGTTCGGCGGCGCCGTGGTGGCGCCCTCGGCCAACATCTCCGGCCACGTGTCGCCGACCACGGCCGCGCATGTCGCGGCCGATCTCTCGGGGCGAATCGACCTGATCCTGGATGGCGGCCCTGTCGAGGTCGGCGTCGAATCGACCATCGTCGGCTGCTTCGATGAGCCCACGCTGCTGCGCCCCGGCGGCGTTCCCAGCGAGGCGATCGAGGCGGTGCTCGGCCGCCCCTTGGCGAGGC
>JBARNF010001062.1:0-7199 GCA_049802835.1 Bradyrhizobium sp. | reverse complement strand
GATGCCAGAGCTGCCGCGATGCGCGCTTCTGTCCGCGCCGCGACGCCTCTGCATTGGCAAGATCCGGATCGGTGAAGTCCTGCCACAGCCAGCGCCGCGCGCCGGTGAAGACGCGGGAGCGGTGCGGCGCGAGCTTGTCGCGCGCGAGCTGGTCGCAGGCGCGGTCACCGTCGCCGGTCATGCCGATGGGGATGTCGATAGCCGCGCGGGTAAACGCGCCTGCAAGCGCGGTCGAGACATCGGCCGGGAAGCTGATCGTGCGCTCGTCTCCATCGATCGCGACCGCGACCCAACCCCGGCGGAAACCATCAAGCCCGAGAAACATCGCTCCGCTGCAGCGCCTGCGGCGGTCAGGCCGGACGCCGCGGCACGATCGCGATCGGATTGAAGGTGTAGACGGCCTCGCCGTGCTGGTTATAGGCCGTCCATCGGATGCGCGCGATGCCCTGCGGCTTGCTCTGCGAGGCCACGAGATCGACCACCTCCCCTTCGAGATGAAGCGTATCGCCGGGCCGCACCGGCTTCATCCAGCGCAGTTCGTCGACGCCGGCACCGAACAGGGGATGCGGACCGAACGGGCGGGCCTCCGTCGCAAGTCGCATAGCGATTGCGGCGGTGTGCCATCCGGAAGCGGCCAGCCCCTTGAGGATGGTCTTCTCCGCCGCCGCCTCGTCCATATGGAACGGCTGCGGATCGAACTCGGCGGCGAAGCGCTTGATGTCTTCGCGCGACACCGTCGTCTCGCCGCTCTCGAACCTCATCCCAATCTTGAGATCATCGAACCATTCGACCATGCGGTCCTCGCATTCACCCCACCTCAACCGAGGTTGAGCTCCTTGAAGAAGTCGTTGCCCTTGTCGTCGATGATGATGAAGGCCGGGAAGTCGACGACCTCGATGCGCCAGATCGCTTCCATGCCGAGCTCGGGATATTCGAGCACCTCGACCTTCTTGATGCAGTGCTCGGCGAGGTTGGCGGCGGCGCCGCCGACCGAGCCGAGATAGAAGCCGCCATATTTCTTGCAGGCCTCGCGCACCGCCGGCGCGCGGTTGCCCTTGGCGACCATCACCATCGAGCCGCCGGCGGCCTGGAACTGATCGACGAAGGAATCCATGCGGCCCGCAGTGGTCGGACCGAACGCGCCGGAGGCGTAGCCGTCCGGCGTCTTGGCGGGACCGGCGTAGTAGACCGGATGGTTCTTGAAGTAGTCCGGCAGCGGCTCGCCGCGGTCGAGCCGCTCGCGCAGCTTGGCATGCGCGGCGTCGCGGGCGACGATCATGGTGCCGGTCAATGACAGCCGCGTCTTGATCGGGTTCTTCGACAAGGTCGCGAGGATGTCCTGCATCGGCTGGTTGAGATCGATCTTGACCACCTCGCTGCCGAGCGCCTGCTCGACCTCGGGCAGATACTGCGCCGGATGATGCTCGAGCTCCTCGAGATAGACGCCGTCCTTGGTGATCTTGCCGAGCACCTGGCGGTCGGCCGAGCAGGACACGCCGAGCCCGATCGGCAACGAGGCGCCATGGCGCGGCATGCGGATGACGCGGACGTCGTGGCAGAAATACTTGCCGCCGAACTGCGCGCCGACGCCGAGCGACTGCGTCATCTTGTGGATCTCCTGCTCCATCTCGAGATCGCGGAAGGCATTGCCGTCCGCCGAGCCCTGCGTGGGCAGCGCGTCGAGATAGCGCGCCGAGGCGAGCTTGACCGTCTTCATGCACAGCTCGGCCGAGGTGCCGCCGATCACGATCGCCAGATGATAGGGCGGGCACGCCGCGGTGCCGAGCGTCAGGATCTTCTCCTTCAGGAAAGCCAGCAGGCGATCCTTGGTCAGGACGGAGGGCGTGGCCTGGAACAGGAAGCTCTTGTTGGCGGAGCCGCCGCCCTTGGCCATGAACATGAACTTGTAGGCGTCCTCACCTTCCGCATAGATCTCGGTCTGCGCCGGCATGTTGTTGGCGGTGTTCTTCTCCTCATACATCGACAGCGGCGCGACCTGCGAGTAGCGCAAATTGCGGCGCAAGTAAGCGTCGCGCGCGCCTTCGCTCAGCGCCGCCTCGTCGTCACCATCGGTGATGACGTTGCAGCCCTTCTTGCCCATGATGATCGCGGTGCCCGTATCCTGGCACATCGGCAGCACGCCGCCGGCGGAGATGTTGGCGTTCTTCAGGAAGTCGAGCGCGACGAACTTGTCGTTCGGGCTGGCTTCCGGATCCTCCAGGATGCTGCGCAGCTGCTTGAGATGGCCGGGACGCAGGAAGTGATTGATCTCGCCGAAGGCAGCCTCCGACAACACCCGCAGCGCCTCGCGCGACACCACCAGCATGTCGCGGCCCAACACCTTCTCGACCCGCACGCCCTCAGCCGTGATCTTCTTGTAGGGCGTGGTGTCCGGACCCAACGGAAACAGCGGCGTGTGCTTGTAGGGCGGGACGGGCTTGGACTGGTCGGGAAAGGCGGTCGGCGCGTTCATGGCGAGCTCGTGGGGTTCTAAAAATGGCCGCCCAAAGCGGTCTTGACAGGTCTGATACGCTACCCGTCGGAAGCCTTGCAAGACATGTCTCAGCACAGCCGTCGAGGAGTAACGACATGGCGACTTTCGTTCTGATTCCAGGAGGTTGGCACGGCGGCTGGATGTACGCTGCGCTCTCCGCCAGGCTCCGGCAGGCTGGCCACGAGGCTCACGCCCTCACCCTGAGCGGATTGGAGCCGACGCCCGGCCCCGCCGGCGCCGTCAATCTCGACAGCCACATCGCCGATGTCGTCGAACTCCTGACGGTCGAGGATCTCTTCGATGTCATCCTGTGCGCGCACAGCTATGGCGGCATGGTGGCGACCGGCGTCGCCGACCGCGTTCCGGAACGGCTCGCTGCGCTGGTCTATCTCGATGCCTTCGCGCCTGAGGACGGCCAGTCTTGGTGGGATCTCGCCGGCGACGACTATCGCCGGCTCGTGATCGAGCGCGCCGGCCATGACGGGCTGACCGCGCTGCCGCGTGAAGGAACCGATCCGCGCCGGCGGCCGCATCCCCTCGGCACCTTCATCCAGACCCTGCGCCTGCGCCATTCGCCGCCGGCCGGGCTACGCCGCGTCTTCGTCTACGCCAGCGGCTGGAGCGCGACGCCGTTCACCGCCCAGTACGAGCGGCTGCGCAACGACCCGACATGGAGAGTCCACGCATTTCCGTGCGGCCACGATCTCGTACTGCATGCGCCCGACGAGACGTTCGACGTGCTGATCGAGACGGCGCGCGAGGTCGCCTCGATGTAGTGCCGCGACACGGTTGCGAACAAGCCGCGCGACGGATTGCAAGCGCACGGCAGTTTATGTAACCTAAGATTGTTGATATATCCATTTACCTCCTGGAGGCATCATGAGAAAAAGTCTCTTAGTTGCGATTACATTTGCCCTTGGCCTGATGACCATGCTCCCCGGCAGCGCCGGCGCAGTCGGTCCTGGCCGTGCATGCGGCGGCTTTGCCGGTATCACCTGCAATGCCGGCCTCTACTGCGAATTCCCGGCCGGCCAGTGTGGCCGCTTCGACATGATGGGAGTCTGCCGGCGAAAGCCGACGCTCTGCTCACGCATCTACATGCCGGTCTGCGGTTGCAACTTCCAGACCTTCGGCAACGACTGCGAACGCCGCGCCGCCGGCGTATCGCTCGCGCATGCCGGCCGCTGCTGGCCTTGACGGATCGATCGCGCCGCGTTCGCCCGGGTGTGACCACGTCTCGTCGACACGTGGTCACACCCGCGGTGATCTCGTGCGGCCGCAGCGCATCGGCGCTTGCATGACATCCTCGCGCAGGCTTCAATGGCGCGGGGGTATTGATGATGATGCTGAAGTCATTTTTGCGCGCAGCTGCCGTTTGCATTCTGGCAGCCGCCGCAACGGCAGCGGTCGCGTTGCCCGCGCGTGCCGATCGCTGCGACGATCTCGCCAAGGAATTGAAGAACGGGATCGACGGCGTCAGGATCGGCCAGACGGCTGCCGGCACGGTCTATCTCGCCCATCCCAAGGCGCGCGAGATCACGCTCGGCTGCTCGTCCAAGAACTTCAGCAACCAGCTGTTCGGAAAATCCGACCGCAAGCCGCCACCGGCCTTCATCGACCTGATGGCCGGCGCGGCGGCCATCGTGTTCACCTTGCCGAAGGACGACATGCAGCGCGGCGTCACACGCTGTTACCGTCGGCTGGGGCTGTTCCGCGGCGACGACGTCACCAGCCGCTACCGCCGGCTCGACATGCGCTGCGTCCGGACCAAAACCGAATCCTCGATCACGATCACCCGCAGCAAGGATCAGTAGGCCAGTACCCATTTTCCGAGGGTTCGCACCGTCGCCACAACGCATTATCACGAACTCGGGAATTTGAGGTACCCGCGAACTCTTGAATCCGGCGCCGGTTTCGACCTGACGCCGCTGAAATGCCGCTGCAGCGGATGCGTCAGACATTTCAGATCCGCGGCCCCGGGCTTTCTGCACGGCGATCAGCGCCCCGTTCACTATTCGCGGCGCCACCGGCAGTTGCAGACAATTCGACCGATCCGGTTGACGAAACGTTCGTTAGCCATGGCCACGCTGATCGCAACACCAAGCGAGGAGCAGGACCATGTCCGTTTCGAGCGTTTCGTCGTCATCATCGCCGCCGGCCCCCCCGCCGCCGCCGCAGGTCTCGACCGAGACGAACAAGCAGCAGACCCAACAAGCCCAACAGACCCAGACGCGGGACCTCAAGTCCAACAAGACCGGCGACGAAGCCGCTGCGGAGCACCAGGCTTCACGTCCGCCGCTGCCGCCCGGACAGGGCACGCGCGTCGACATTCTCGCCTGATCCTGCCACGGGCCGACTTCGGATGGCGGCGGCGCATCGAGCGTCCGCCGCTATGCGTATGAGTTGATCTCCGCGGCCCTCTCACTCCGCTCATTCAGTCTGAACGCTCGTCTCGCGGCCTGCTCGGTGCTCACCGCCCGCCCGTGCAGACGTCGGATGAAACTCAGTCGTCCAGCGCCTTGTAGCGGCGGAAAATGCCGTCCTCGTTGAAGGGAATGCGGCGCTCGCTGTCGAGATAGGCGGCAATGTTCGGCCTGATCGCCACGCGGTCATGCAGGGCGACCAGGCCGGGAATGTTGCGCTCGAACGCTTTCATCCGCTTCGGGAAGGCGTAGCGCAGCCCGTCGACGATCTGGAACAGCGACAGGTCGACGTAAGTGAGCCGGCGCCCGGTGACGTAGACGCCGCCGCTCTGCGCCAGGATGCGCTCGAAATAGCCCAGGAACTTCGGCACGCGCTCGGTCCAGAATTCGGCCGTGCGCTTCTTCGCAGACGGCCGCTGATCCTCGTAGTACAGCGTCGGGCCGAGCGGATGATGGGTGTCGTGAATCTCAACGACGAAGTCGGTGATGGTCAGCTGCAGTTGGTGCACCCACAACTGCCCGGCCTCCGCCTTGGGCGCCAGCCCATGGCGGCCGCCGAGGAACAACAGGATGTTGGCGACCTGCCCGATCAGCAGCCTGCCCGCCTTGAGGAACGGCGGCGCGAACGGCGGCGTGCCGCTCTGCGCCTCCATCATCTTCGTCATCGCGCCGATGCCGTCCTCACGCGCGACGTCGCGATAGGCGGCGCCCGCCTCCTCCAGCGCGAGCCGCACATATTCGCCGCGGCCCTGGATCATGGGCCAGTAATAGAGCTCGTAACGCATGGGCGGGACCTCGGCCGGAGCGCGTCGATGCGATCGAGGCTCGAGACGACCGTGGCGCTAATTGGCTGCGAAGCAGTATAGCAGCCCGTCGCCGCCGGTGCTCTTGAGATCGGCCTGCGAGCAGCCGCCATCGGGTCCGCGCGAGGGGTGCGAACTGTTCCACGATTTCGACGCGTCGTCGTCGCGCAGGCCGATCCGATCGGAATGGCCGAGCATGGCCGCGCCCTGCGTCGCGCTGCTCCAGTTGCGGCAGGTGCGATCCTCGCTTGTCGCGAACGCGGTGCCGTCGGGCTGCGATCCGGTCAGCACGTCGTGACGGTTGGGCGTGTCGCCGCGGCCGTTGATCACCTCGCCCTTCTCGCTCAGCGTCGTCTGCTTGGTGAGCTTGTTGGCGCCGTGCAGGTCGGCGACGTCCTTGGCGACCACGACGCCCTTGGCGTTCTGCCATGGCCCCTTGCCGATGCGGTCGCGGGCGTTGACCGCCGGCTGGCCGTCGGCAGTCTGGGTGGACAGATAGGCGCGCCACGTCCTGGCGCCGGCTCCCGCCGCCTGCGCCAGCGTCTGGCAGTGCTTGTCGGCGCCCGCGAGGCCGCCGAGATTGCCGCCATTGCCGACACCCGCGCTGGTCAGGAAGAAGCTCATGTCGCCGCCCTGCGCGGCGGCTTGCGGCATCAGGCCGGGCGCGCCGCAGATGGCGGCGAGTAGCGCGCTCCTGATCGTGATGGTCCGGATCGATGTCATGGCGTCCTCCCTCGTGGATCTCGCATTGGCGCATCGCTTGCGTGCGATGTCGTTCAAATTGGGCAACCCGTCACGTCCGAGATTATTCCGCGCCGGCCCGGAGCGCGCGCAAAGCAAAGGCGCCGCGGACGGTGCCGCGGCGCCTGATGATCCTCTCGAAGTCCGGCTCAGCTGACCTGCTGGATCGCCGACAGCTGCCAGTCGGCGCCGGGGTGACGCAGGAAGGTCCAGATCTCCGTGACCTCCTGCGGCTGGTCGGAGCCTTCGACCACACGGCCCGAGGCGCGCTCGATGGTCTTGTCGGCCAGCGTGAAGCGCATCGCCACCGTCGCGTAGTCGGCACTGCCCTCGCGCCAGGATTCGGCGAGGTCGCCCTGCAGCAGCTTGACGCCCGAGACCTTGTTGACCACGCCGCGGGCCTGGTTCTGCTCGAGATCGCGCTCGAAATAGGAGGCCATCTCAGGCGTCGCCGACAGCCGCAGGCGGCCGACATCCTCGTTCGACCAGGCCGACTGGATCTCGCCGAGCAGCCGCTCGAACGCTTCATAGTCGGCCGGCTGGATCTGCAGCGGCGGCGGGTTGCTGCCGCCGAAGCCGCCAAGACCGCCAAAGCCCGAGCGGAAGCTCTGCTGGCCGTCGGTCGGCGACGGCGCCGGGCCGGCGGCATAGGCCGGCTGGTTGCGGCGCTGCCACCAGGCCATCGCCATGCGCACCAGGAACACGACCAGCACGATCTGCAGGATCAGGCCGATGATC
>JBARNF010001061.1:0-2309 GCA_049802835.1 Bradyrhizobium sp. | reverse complement strand
TACGAGACAAGGGGACGCTGCTCGCGTCATGGCTGAGCAGCCTGTGAGCCGCGTTGTTTGATGGACGGCACGATCCGCGTCACACGGCATCGGCGGGGACGAAACAGCTGATGATGATGTCGCCGCGGTGATGGACATACCACACGACAGCCTCGCCGATCGGGTTGCCGCGGTCCCGGATGATGGCGCGCTCCGGCACGGCCATCCAGCGTCCCTCGATCGGCACCCAATAGGTCCCGTCACGCACGTCGTAGCTGGTGCGGTGGCCGTCGGAGACGTCGCAGCACGGGACGCCATTGGGAGCGATCACGCTCTTGAACCATGCGCGGACATCGGGCGGAACGTTCTCGAACTGGCCGTTGTCGATGGCGAGCGCGACGCCCGCGCAGACCATCGAGCCCACCACGAGAGCGGCCAGCACCATCCTGCACATGCTGACCTCTTCTCTCTCGCCTGCACGATGCGATTGTCGGACCGGGATTAAGCCCGACCCGCAGCAACAGCGCACGCTCAAAATTTGAGCGCTCGCCGCCGGTGCCTTGCGGCCTCACATGCCGCGCCGCGGCGCGGTGGCAAGCAAGTCGCGCAACGGCTCGACGTAGAACCTCGCGCTCCCGGTGGTGAGATGGCCGCGCGTCTCGGCCGAGGCCGGGATGAGATGGAGCTTGCCATGGGGCACGCGCTTCATTGCATCCGCGGTCACGCCCGTCTCCGGCGGATTGCGCTCGTCATCTGCCGAATTGATCAACAGCACGGTCGCCTTGATCTTGTCGAGATCGGCGGACGGATTGTAATCGTGCGAGGAATCCCACTGATAGAGGAAGTCATTGGCGTCGGCCGGCACCGGCGCGGCCAGCCGCTCCTCGACCATCTTGTCGGCCTTCGCCGCGGTCGGCGCGGCGAGCTGATAGGCGATGGTGCCGCCGGCGGTCGCCGTCGCATAGGCCGTGACGGCGTATTTCATCATGCGCGGCTGGGTGGTGTAGTTGCCGCCGTTGTAGTCGGGATCGTTGCGGATCGTCTCCAGCATGATCCGGCGCAGCATCCAGTTGCGCGCGGCCATCTCGGTCGGCTGCGAGGCCATCGGCGCGGCCGCGTCCATGTAGTCCGGATAACGCGTGGCCCACACCCAGCTGTGCATGCCGCCCATCGAATTGCCGATGATGAGACGCAGGTGCTTGATCCCGAGACCCTCGGTCAGAAGCCGGTATTGCGCATCGACCATGTCGGCGTAGTCGTAGGCGGGGAATTTCGACTTCAGCCCGTCTGATGGCTTGGATGATTTGCCGTGGCCGATGCTGTCCGGAATGATGATGTAGTATTTGGTCGCGTCGAGCGGCTGGTCCTTGCCGAACAGTTCGCCGGCGAAGGGCGGCACCAGCATGCTGGCGCCGGAGCCGCCGGTGCCATGCAGCACCAGCACCGGCTGCCCGGTCGGCTCGCCGACCGTGGTGTAGTGCAGCTTCAGCTCCGGCAGCGTGTCGCCGGTGTGGAACTTGAAATCCTTGATGACGACGTCGCCCTGCTTGGGGGCGGGAAAATCGGCGGCGCGGGCCGGCGCACAAAAAACCACGAAGGCAGCCAAGGCGGCGGCAAGCGGTCGAAGCATCTGTTTCCCCCTGAAAAATGCGCGGCTCTTCCGGCCGCATCAATGCCATGATAGCACGTTCCGCGACTTGGTTCAGCACCGGATTGATGAGACCCGTCATGTGCCGCAACATCAGGACGCTGTTCAATTTCGAGCCGCCGGCCACGGAGGCCGAGATCCAGGCCTCGGCGCTGCAATTCGTGCGCAAGCTGTCGGGCTTCACCGCGCCGTCGCATGCCAACGAGGCCGCCTTCGCATGCGCGGTGGAGGAGGTGGCGGATGCCGCAAGGCGTCTGCTGGCCTCGCTGCAGACCCAGTCGCCGCCCAAGGACCGCGAGATCGAGGCGGCCAAGGCCCGCGAACGCTCGGCCGTCAGGTTCGGCAAGCGCTGAGGCGGGCCGGCCCAGGCCGGCGAGAGCAGAAGCTCAGAATTCCTCGTCGTGAGGATGCTTCTTGTGCTTCTTCTTTTTCTTGTGCTTCTTTTTCTTCTTCGTGGGCAGGTCGATCGCGTGCGGATCGTCGTCCTCGAACGCCTCCTCCAGCGCCTCGTCGTGCTCGGTGGCGGCGAAGATGTCGCGGATCGCGATCTGCGCCGCCTCGCGCTCATGCGCCTCGCGATCCCGGTTGCGCTTGTAGTCGTCATAGGCTGCGAAGATCTGCTCCAGCCAGGGCATCAGCTGGTCGATCGTCGGCAATGTGCCCGGCGGTCCCTGCTCGCCGC
>JBARNF010001060.1:0-1774 GCA_049802835.1 Bradyrhizobium sp. | reverse complement strand
ACCGCGTAGCCGGCGGGGTGGCCGTCGCTTGCTTGGCCACGGCCGGCGATATCGCTTCGCAACGACATCGTGGTGACCGTATCATGGAGGACGAGACCGGCGCGGGCGACGAATGTGCGGAACGCATTGCTCTCGATGTGGGTGTCGAGCCTCAGAAACTGCCCAGCATGCGCCGCGACATGCGGTGCGACGACTGCGATCGCATCGTCGTCGCAGGTGGCCACCACCGGTCCGACGACGTGGCCGCGTCCGAAGCGTCGGCACAAGGCGAACGCTGTCAGCTGTCCGGATCGGAAAAGTCCATAGCCGCGTGACTGATGGAAAAGCGCCTCGATCAGCTGCGTTCTCGGCGCGCCGTAGGCCTGCGCGTCAAGATCGATCAGGACTGGCAGCTCGGCCTGGGTCAGCAGCCGGACTCCGGGGACGTCGAACGGATCCGCGGCTGCGCCATTCGCCTCGCCCTGACATTGGAACAGAGTCCGCTCCCGCTTGAAGTCGAGCGACCGATAGAGCCGATACGCCGCGTGGGTGGCATTGAGACGAAGGCTACGACCGCCGCATTCCGCCATCACCCTCGTCATCAGCCATTGGCCGGTGCCGAGCGCCTGCAGGCGTGGCGAGGTGATCACCATGCCGACCGCGGCAAATGCATCCGTATAGGGAAACCACATCGCTGACCCGAGCACGCGGCCGATCTCATCGAGCGCGACGATACCGCGCCCCATGCTGCGCATGAACTGCCAATCCTCGGCCCGGTGCGGCCAGCGGACTCCGACCGACAGCGCGAGCAGCTGCGCGACATCGACGCCATCGATGTCGGCGAGGCGCATCTCGAACACGTCGACCGCGCGAGACTGGAGATTGGGGTCATCCATGCTCGTCTTCCCTGCCGGTTGTCACCGTCCCGCGCCGCGCGGAGGCGGCCCACATCTGAAGCGGTCGCTCCGCGTCTGCCGACCATGACGCGGGCACACCGGTCATAATGACGTTTTTGGATCAATCCTTGCAACATTCCACTTAATCACGTCCCGCATTCGGCACGGAATGCAGCCCGGCACGGCTACATTGGCCGGATGCGGTCCGGAGGCGGCTCGCGACGATCTGCCCAGTGCTCGGGATGCAGCCATGACATTCCTCTTCAACTCGGATGCCCGGCGCGGCGCGATTTTCCGCGACATCCTGGCTCGCGAGCTGCCGAACCTGCCGTTCGTGATGGACCCGGCGCAGGTTGATCCGAGCGACGTCCGCTACATGATCACCTGGCTGATGCCACCTGATCTCAGCGCCTATCGCAACCTCGAACTGTTGTTCTCGATCGGCGCGGGGATCGACCAGTTCAAGGCGTCCGCGGTGCCCGACCACGTCAAGATCGTCCGCATGGTGGAGGACGGCATCATCAGGATGATGCAGGAATACGTGACATTGGCGGTGCTGGCCCTGCACCGCAATTGGCCAGGCTATCTCGATCAGCAGCGGCATCAGCAATGGCGCGCCATGACCCAGCCCCAGGCGCAGGACCGGCGTGTCGGCGTGCTCGGATTGGGCTTGCTGGGGCAGGCGGTGCTGCAACGACTCGCGCCGTTCGGCTTTTCGTTGTCCGGCTGGAGCCGCAGCCCGCGCATCGTCGATGGTGTCACCACCCATAGTGGGCGCGATGGTCTCGACCGGCTGCTGGCCACGACCGACATCCTGATCTGCTTGCTGCCGCTGACCGATGAAACGCGCGGGCTGCTGGATGCTGCACTGTTCGCGAAGCTGCCGGCCGGTGCCGCAT
>JBARNF010001059.1:0-1897 GCA_049802835.1 Bradyrhizobium sp. | reverse complement strand
GCGGCTGCATCCCTGGGCAGGGGCGGCGCGGAAGACCGGTTGCGGTGCTCCGTTGCTGCGCGGCTGTCCCCGCCCGAGGCTTTTCCTGGGCACACGGCGTTTTGTGCCCCTCCGCACCGCAACGGGTTGCTGTTTCGTGACGGAATTAATACGGTCGAATGTCAGTCACGTGAAAATTGGAGTGCCCGGATGCGCGCGCAGCAACAAGCCTTGGCGAACCCGGTGACCCTGTGGTGGGCCATGCTGACGCTCGTCAGCGTTGCCAACATCGTGTTCTGGTTCATTCTGTATCACCAGCTGAATGGCGGCGGCAGCGGCGCGCCGGGCCCGGCTTCCGAGACGAGCTCGATGCTGATGCTGTCGGCGGCCTACGTGTTCGGCTGCGCCTTCCGCTCGGTGCTGCCGCGCGCCGACGTGCAGCGCATCTGCCTGGTCGATAGCTGGCTGTCGAGCGTGTTCCTCGGCCGCAGTGTCGCGACCATCGCCGAGATCGCCTTCGCGGCGCAATGGGCCATCATTCTCGCGCAACTCGGCGCGATCGCCGATGCCGGCACCGCCGTCAATGCAGCGCGCGTCATCCTGCCGCTGATCATCATCGCCGAGATCTGCTCCTGGTATGCGGTGCTGACCAGGAATTTCCTGTACAACGCGATCGAGAATTCGTTGTGGGCGGTGGCCTTCCTGTTCGTCGGCATCGGGCTTGGCCGGCTGCTGCCGGAGTTCGACGGGCTGGTGCGCTGGCTGCTGATCGCGGGCCTCGTCGGCATCGCCTGCTATCTCGCTTTCCTGGTCGTGGTCGACGTGCCGATGTATCTGAAGCGCTGGCGTTTCGAGCATGCCGCCGGCACGCCGCTGCTGCATCCGCTCGACGGCTTGCGCGATGTCGCGACGCGCTGGACCGTCACCCACGAGTTCGAGCACTGGAAGGAGGAGATCGCCTGGATGTCGCTGTATTTCAGCGCGGCGGTCTGGGGCTCGCTGGCGCTCTGCGCGCTCTCGGCCATGAATGATCACCTGCCGCGCGCTCAGGCGCAGGCGGCTGCCACGCCATCGGCCATCGTCCAGCAGCACGACCTTCGGTGAGCGGACCACCCGCCGCGGATTTTTCGCGGCGGGTGCCGGCGGGCTTTCTCGGATCAGCCATGCATCGCGAAGTGATGCGAGTCGTCCATCTGAACGACGTGGCTGTAGTCGATGTGAGGCGCGTCATGCCCGGCCACCGGTGCATGGTCGAAATTCGGCGGAACGATGCCGGTATTGCCGGCGTGGCCATGGTCGCCGAAATTGTCGACGATGATCGGGTTGTGCGACGAGCCCTCGCCATGCAGCGGGCCGGGGGGGCTGAGGCTGGAGCCCTCGGCGCCGTGGACCGCGTTGTCGCCCGACTGGTGGATCGCCTGCGCGATCGAGTCCCAGAACCCGCCATGACCGCCGCCGTCAGGCGCCGCATTGGCGATCTGGATGCTGCCGTCGCCCCGCAGCCCGTCCTGCGCCAGCTTGAACACGTCGTTGATCACGGCGCCGAAATCGCCATGACCGAGATCGTTGACCAGCGTGCCGAGATCGTGGCCGATCGCGTCGAGCTGGTGGCCGATCGTGTGGGTCATGTCGCCCGCGGTTTCCATCAGTCCGCCGACACCTTCGCCCACGAAGTGGCCGACGCCGTTGACGAGGCCGGTGCCGACCGCGTCGGCGCCGTGCGCGATGCCGGAGATCGCTTCGCCAATCGGCCCGCCGATCAGGTGGCCGGCTGCGGAGGCGGTGTCGGTGACGACACCGATGGCGCCGTCAGCGACCGCCACGCCGGCATCGAAGCCACCCTTGACCACGGCGCCCGCGGCGTCCAGCGCATCGGTCCCGACATCGGCAACAGTGCCGACGATGGTGCCGGCCATGC
>JBARNF010001058.1:0-3047 GCA_049802835.1 Bradyrhizobium sp. | reverse complement strand
CGCCGGAGCCGGGGCGGCGGCGACCTGCGGCTTGGCGTCCGGATTGACCCAGCAGGCGTGGACGTGGTTGCGCAGCGAGTTCGGCACCTTGTCGTCGATCTGGGCGATGAAGCGGGTCAGGCAGCGGAACGAGGCCTGGACGTGGCCGCCGGGGCAGCCGAACCGGTCATACAGGTCGAGATGGCGGAAGGCGGTATCGAGGTCGTCGGTGTACAGCAGCTGCACGACGCGGCGGCCGAGCCAGACGCATTCGGGGTTGCCGGCCGGGCCGCCATTGAGCGCCTGGGCGGCCTCGGTGAACTCGTCGGTCTTGCGCTGATTGTCCTTCGACACGTCGGCCGGATTGGCCGCCTGCGGCTTTTGGTCCTGGGGATGGTCGTTGCCGCTCTGGGCGAGCGCGCCGGGCGCGCCGAGGAGGACCATGAGGCCCAGAGACGCGAACAGGTGCGAAACCGAAAACTTGGACTGGAGCACGCGTCGACCCATAAATTCCCCGAGTGTTGCCTTCATGCCGTCCCGCGACGGACGCAGTGTTGATGCCGATCAAATCGGCCCCGATTGCGGCGGGAGATTGCTTCCGACCTTCGCATCGCGTTCCTGACGGGCGCCTGCGCTGCTCCCGGGAAACCTGGGGCGCGACGGCCGGATCATCCGGGGATTCCCAATGACCGGAATCTCGGATTTTGTCCAGCAACACCCCAACTTTCTCGTGTCATCGTAAAGGCGCGATTCGGGAACGACGGCGGCCCCGCCTCGCCTGCGGTCTTCGCGCCGTCAGGCCGGCGGCGCGGAGACCGCGGAAGCCGGCACTTTCCAGCCGGCACTTGGCAGATCGCCGCCGACCGGCTAATCGACACCACGCTGCCTGGAGAATGGAACTGAAATCTCTTCGTACACCGCTGGCGCTTCTGCTCATTTCCTTGGGTGTCATTGCCGCCATGTGGTGGTGGCTGGCCCAACCCATCGTATTGGCGCGCGCGCCCATCGAACTCGATTCGAAGCTGCAATGCGTCTCCTACGCCCCGTTCCGCGGCCTGCAGAGCCCGCTCGATCCGACCACCCATATCGAGGCCGAGCAGATCGAGCAGGACCTGGTGCAGCTCGCCAAGATCTCCGACTGCGTGCGGACCTATTCGATCGAGAACGGGCTCGACCAGGTTCCCGCGATCGCGGCGAGGGCCGGCATCAAGGTCATCCAGGGCATCTGGCTCGGCTCCAACAAGCTGAAGAATCAGCAGCAGATCGGCATCGCCGTCGACCTGATCAAGCGCTACCCCAACGTGATCACGTCGGTCGTGGTCGGCAACGAGGTGCTGCTGCGCGGTGAGATGACCACCGCCGATCTCGCCGCGACCATCCGCAGCGTCAAGGCGCAGGTCACTGTGCCTGTCACCTATGCCGACGTCTGGGAGTTCTGGCTGCGCAATCGCGAGCTCTACGACATCGTCGATTTCGTCACCGTGCACATCCTGCCGTATTGGGAGGACGTGCCGGTCCGGGCCAAGTTCGCCGCCTCCCATGTCGACGCCATCCGCCAGCAGGTCGGCGTGGCGTTTCCCGGCAAGGAGATCCTGATCGGCGAGACCGGCTGGCCGAGCGAAGGGCGGATGCGCGAGGGCGCGCTGCCGTCGCGAACCAACCAGGCTCGGGTGGTGTCGGAGATCCTGAGCCTGGCCAAGCGCGAGAACTTTCGCGTCAATTTGATCGAGGCCTACGACCAGCCGTGGAAGCGCAAGCTGGAGGGCACGGTCGGCGGCTATTGGGGCCTGATCAGCGACGACCAGCGCGCGCTGAAATATCCGCCGGGCCAGCCAGTCAGCAACTATCCGCTGTGGAAGCTGCAGATGGGCGGCGGCATGATGCTGTCTTTCGTGGTGTTCCTGGCCGGCTGGCTGACGGTGCGGCGCCGGCCCTGGCCCCCGCACGTCTCGACCTGGATCGGGGTGGCGATCTCGGCGACGACGGCCGGCGTGCTGTTCGGCATGGCCGCCGACAAGATGTTCTATGAGAGCCTGGGCTTCGGCGGCGGGCTGCAATGGGGCGCACTGCTCACCGCGGCCGTGCTGGCGCCGATCCTCAGCGCCAATGCGGCGATGGCGGGCCGGCCGCTGCCGACCTTCCTCGATCTGCTGGGGCCGAATGACGGCCGCAAGCAGCTCAAGATCACCTACGTGCTCGGTCTGGTCCTGATCGTGACCGTGCTGATTGCGGCCGAGACGGCGCTCGGCTTCGCGTTTGATCCGCGCTACCGCGATTTCCCGTTCGCCAGCCTGACCATGGCGGTGGTGCCGTTCGCGATGCTGCTGGGCAACCGTCCGCCGCAGGGCCCGCGGCCGATCGCCGAGGCGAGCTTTGCCGGCCTGCTGGCGATCTCCGCAGTCTACGTCATCTACAACGAAGGCCGCGACAACTGGCAGGCGCTGTGGACCTGCGCGATGTATCTGGTGCTGGCGTTTACGCTGTGGCGGGCGCGGGCCGCGCAAATCCGAGAATGAGCAGGCCGATCGCCAGCCCCGACAGCACGATGTTGTAGAGCACGATGCCGAGACCGGCGGCGATCAGTCCGCCGGTCAAGAGCACGATCGACGGCCGCATCACGTGCAGCGCCCCGATGACCAACGCAGTGGCGCCGAACACCGAGTTCTTGAACAGCGTGGTCGCGAGCGCCCGGCTCTTGCAGGCCAGCGTCTGCATGCCGGCGTCGCAGGCCAGCGCGACGCTCGACAGCTCGATCGCGAGATAGCGCAGGTAAAGCGCGTAGCCGACGGTGACGAAGCCCACGATCAGGAGCCATTGCACCTGATAGGGCGAGAGGCGGAACGGGATCTTTTTCATGCGCGGGACTATGCTGCGGAAAGCCCGCGCCGACAAGCCGCAAGGGCACTTCACGGACTGCCTTCACAATCCGCCCCAACCGGCTTTCGCCGCGAGATGATTCGGGCTCAGGAGCGGCGGAAGAACGACGACAGGGCAGAAGGCTGTTCGGGCTTCGGCGCCTCGGCGGGGGGCGCCGGAGCTGCTGCCGCCGCCGGCGGCGGCTCCTCGCG
>JBARNF010001057.1:0-1762 GCA_049802835.1 Bradyrhizobium sp. | reverse complement strand
CTCCGGGTGGGTCGCCGGCGCATTGCCCGCTGCCCGGTAGTGCAGCTGGGCGGTGACGTTCTTCGCCTTGATCGCTGTCATTCGGCACCTCCGATGAAACCGCAGCCCGGGAAGGTTCGCAAGTGGTCGGCGGGGGCAATCGGCGCGCGGACGGCTCCTCGATGGAGCAATCGCCGGCGCATGTCGCCTAATACGTGCTCGGCGGCCGCGTTCGCTTCGGGCGTCGCACCCGCGCGGTACTCAGCGGCGTCGGTTTCTTCGGCGCAACCGCCGCCGCCGCGGCTACCGCCTGCTGGGAGTCGGCCAAGGCGAGCTTGGCGATTTGCCGCCGCGTCAGCACGAGCTCGCTTCCTTCGTTGCCGCGCATCATGGCCGGCATCTTATGACGCGCATCGTCCCTGAGGTCAGCCACCTCCTCGGGCTTGCGCATGAAGGCCAGACCGCCGTCGAACGCTTTTTTCAGTTCATTGTCCATGGCCGCTTGCAGTCGGTCTTTGTGGAAATTGACCGCAACTCGATATTCCGCCATGGCCTTGTCGAAGATCGGCGAAAATTTCCGGCCGTAGTCTCCTTCCTGACCCGGCATGTTGTTGCGGTTTCTTTGCACGTCCACGATCGGCTCATCGCCGTTCATGACCATCGTGTTGATCTGACGGACGGTATCCAAGGCGCGCCGGATGATATTCTCGACATCGGCTTTGAGAACGGCACGGCCCGCGTCGTCGGCGGGAGGGGCAACATCGGGGCCGAGCGCCATCTGCTCGATGTCATCGAGGATCGAGCGGACCGGCAGGCTGTCCGGAGCAAAATCCGGCACCGCCGAGGCAAATCGTCCATACGCCTCGAACGTCTTGCCGCCGACCTCCAACGACACCTCGACGATGCCGTCGCATGTATCGTCGAAATATCCGCTGCTCAGTTTCGAATCGCTGGTGGTCCCGATGTCCACGCCCTGGAATATGTCGCCCGGAGCCGTGACCGGCGGCGCGCCCGGGTTGCCGATGTAATAACGATCCCATTCGCCCTGCGGCAGACCGCCGAAGCCGACACCGTCCGATGTCTGGCCGGCGTAGACGTCGTCGAAGGTCCTGGGGTCGTTGGTGCGCGGGCCGAAGACAAGTCCCTTCCCAGGGGTGAAGCGGACGCGGATCTCGGGAAAGTCCTTCGTTGGACGGATATATCGGACGTTTCCCAGCGTGATCGACTTGCCGGGCTTGAAGTTCGGTGCGACGCCGACCAGCGGATGGACCGAATGGTCCGAGAACAGGCCCGTATCGGCTCCGACCATGTCGCGCGGATCGCCGGTACGACGAAACGGCTTTCGGTTCGCCGCGCGCGCCCGCCAGCGCAGGGCGGCGGGGGTCAGTCCCAGTTCGCCGAGGTGATCGGCGGTGAGAGGGATCAGATCGTCACTGTCCTCGAACTGGACCCACACTTCGAGAAAGGGGCTCACAGGCTTGATACGGCCTTCCGCATCGCGGAAACGGACTTCGGCGGGGAGGAAAGAGTCCGCCACGGAGCCATCATCGGGATCGATGGCGAGCGTTTGCGCGGGAACGATTTCGCGAAAGTCGGTGGTGGGTTTTCCCTTGTCGTCGAGCGGCAACTGCAGATCATAATTCTCCATGGGCGTAGGCGACGAACCGAATCGCGCGATCACGATTGCCGGCAACATCCTGAGGAGCTTGATCGCCTTGGCCATGTCGGCTGCCTCGATGGCTGGGGGGAAAGGCAAATCTAGGCGTGAATATAAATATACCTC
>JBARNF010001056.1:0-2759 GCA_049802835.1 Bradyrhizobium sp. | reverse complement strand
TTGGCAGCACCCGGCGTCTGGCGGTCGCGCACTGCCATCAGCTCTTTGCGGAGCTTCTCCTGCTCGTCCGCCGACAGCGCCGGCCGCGGGTCGTCGGAAGGCACATCGTTGACGGGAAGATAGTTGTAGGTGTTGTGGAATTGCGTGGCGTCCGACGGCGGCGTGACCGACGTCGCGCAGCCGCCGAGCAGCAATGGCATCAGCAACGCGATCATGAGCAACGCAGCGCGTGTGACGGCGCGGGCTCCGCCCATTCCAGAACGCCCATGGCTGGCCGCGTCCCCCGTCATCGCAAGGCCGTTGCCACATTGCGCGCGGGCAGCTGCGCAGTGATGCCGTGCTGGTTGGACTGCTGCAGGCCCGGCAGGCTCTTCACCCAGGGATAGCCGCGGCGGCCCATCTCCTGGCCGCGATCGAACAGCGCGGTCATGTAGCTGCGGTCGAACGGCCCGTCGGACTTGGCCTGGAAATCGGACGGCACGCTGGCGAGGTTGAAATCGATGCCGTTGAACTTTGCCACCGAGTAGATGCGATAGATGTCGCCGATGCCCTGGTTCTTGATCAGGGTCGACAGCGAGCGCTGCGTCACCGAGAGCACGTCGGCGCCGACGCTGTCCCATTGCGGATCGATCCGGGCGTTGCGGATCACGTAGAGATGCGCGCCGCTCACGCTTCGCCGCGGACCGCGCCCGGACACCAAGCGTAGCACCGACGGACCGATGAACACCTGCCGGGTCACGCCGCCATCGACATGCAGCTCGTCATAATCCTTGTCGCCGATCCGCACCTTGATGCGCACCGGCGCAAAAGCGCCGGGCACGGTCGCCGAGGCCAGCAGCACCTGGCGGAACAGGTCGATGGCCTCCGGCGTATCGGCTGCGGCGATGCGGCCCATGTCCCACAGCACCGGCCGCTGCGCATCGAGATTGGTCGTGCCGATCAGCAGCACCCTGCCCTTGCTGCTCTCGCGCGCGATGTCGCGGAGAAATTCGCGGTCGACATATTTCTCGATCAGCCGCGACAGCGGCGTGTTGTCGGCCAGCGCCGAGCCCTGCAGCAGGCCGGGAACGTTGACGGTGAAAATGTCCTTGCGCTCGTAGGCGGTGAACACCTCGCGCAGCCGGTCGTCGTGCTGGCGCCCCAGGAAGACGAACGGCGCGATCAGCGCGCCAGAGCTCACGCCCGTCACCATGTCGAACGCAGGCCGGCTGCCGGCTTCGTCCCAGCCGACCAGCAGCCCGGCGCCGAACGCGCCGTTCTCGGCGCCGCCGGAGATCGCCAGGAAATTCAGCGGGCGCGAGACAGGGATCTCGGCCGATGCGCGCTGCACGGAAGCCTCGGCAAAGCGCGGCGCCGGCTCGTCGCCCCAATAGCGGACGTCGCGGAAACCGAGCGGCTCAGCACTGACAGCCGCCAGCTCAGGCGGCGCGTTGCGCGGCATGATCGCCGCGCACGCCGCCAGCTGCAGCGACGCGGCGAGCACGACGGCCAAGCGGGATACGATGGCGCGGAAGGAGGCGGCAGGCGTCATCGCGAGTGTTGCTGCTCCACGCTTGCGATCTCCGGCGACGGCTGTGGCGGGGTGGGTTTCGCCTCGTCGGCGCCCTTGTCGGTCCAGCCCGGGGGAAGGCCAAGGCCTGCGCCGACGAAGCCCTTCAGGCCGGGAAAGCGTCCATACTGCTCGCATGCGGCATATTTGGGGGCGCCGCCGAGCTTGGCGGGAACGCTTGCCACGGACGGCAGCGACGGCAGGCCGCCAAACGGCGACTCGCCGGTCGACACCAGCTTGGCGAAGTCAGCCCCGAACTCGGCGGCGAGGTCATAGGCGTCGCCGTCATTGGCCATGCGGGCCGTCGACACCGAGCTGGCGCCGCGCGCCCACACCATCGCCGCCTTCTGGAAGCCAGCGAAGTCGCGCGCCTCGGCCTCGACGGACAAGGTGCCGAGCCCGACCGGCAGCCGCGGCACTGGCACGGGCACGCCCGGCAGCACGACGCTCTTGGCGATCGAGGCGGCCTGCGAGGCTGCCGATGCGGTCGCATTGGTGGCGGTGGCGTGTGTCACGGTCGCCTTCACCGTCAGGTCCGCCTCCTCGGCCGATGCGACGATCTGGAAACGTTCGCTCAGCCTCAGGCACATCTCGCGGCTGATGGCGTTGGCCACCAGCTTGCGCTCGTTCTCGTCGAGCGCGACGTCCGGGCGCTGTGGAAATACGGTGGGCTCGATCCGGACCGTCTTGGCCTCGAGCAGCTCCTTCTTGTTGGCCTTGATCTGGGCGTGCGTCACCAGGCCGTTGGCGTCGGCCAGATGGTCGTAATTCTTCAGCGAGCCGGCCCGCTCCAGCGGCGCGCTGGCGCACCCCGCGTTGGCCAGGACAAGGGACATGAGGGCGATCCGCTTCATCGAGGCCATACGCGTCATGCCGAGGCACTCATTGATAGATAACTCACTCTAATTTACGATAGGCCCACGTGTCTGTCCAATGACACTAGATCAAATTCTCTGGATCAATTGGGCGGAAATATTATTTTATATTACAAAGGGTTGTTGAGGCCCGACGAGCCCGGGCAGGATTGGGGTCGCGAGATTTGAAGGCGCGCGATTGGGAGAGCAGGACTTGGCACGATGAGGAAGGTCGACCCGGTCAGGCACGGGCAGAAGCGCGGAGAGATCCTTCACGCCGCGTTGCGCTGCTTCGTCAGGGACGGCTTCCACGGCGCCAGCACGACCGACATCTGCGTCGAGGCGGGGATCAGCCC
>JBARNF010001055.1:0-21418 GCA_049802835.1 Bradyrhizobium sp. | reverse complement strand
GGCAACATCGCCTATGATTTGCACGAGAGCGTGACCGATCCGAGCAAGATGGTGTTCGTCGAGCAGTGGGACAACGCCGAGGCCCTGGTGCCGCATCGTGCGACCGAGCACATGAAGACGTTCGGGCGCGTCGCCGTCAAATGCATGTCGGCGCCGCCGAGAATCGAGATCATTACGCCTGAGAAGGTCGATGTCCGCTGAGCGGAATGAGAGAATGAGGGTTTCAGCATGATCCGCGCCACACGTGTGCTCGGGCAGCATCGTTGGAAAGAGGCCGCTGCCGATTCCGTCCTGCTCGACTTCGATGATCGGCATCGCCGGCGTCTGGTGATGACCGGCACTCGCGGGCTCGAGTTTCTGCTCGACCTCGCGCATGCTACCGCGTTGCGCGGTGGCGATGCCCTGGTGCTGGAGGACGGACGGCTGATCGAGGTCGTGGCCGCCGCCGAGCCGCTGCTCGAGATCCGCGCCGCCGACCCGCATCACCTGGTGCGGCTGGCCTGGCATCTCGGCAATAGACATCTGCCGACCCAGATCATGGCCAAAGGCCTGCGCATCCGCCGCGATCACGTGATCGAGGCGATGGTCAAGGGCCTCGGCGCCCGCGTCATCGAGATCGAGGCGCCGTTCGATCCCGAAGGCGGCGCCTATGCCGAGCCCAGCCATGCACATGATGATCATGATCACCATCATGATCATGGCGGCCACGATCACGACCACGCGCATGATGATCATCACGCCCATCACGGGCATGACGAGCACTGCGGCCACAACCATCACGGTCATTCCCATGCTCATGACCACAAGTGAGCGAACGGGCTCCTTGGAGGCGATGACCGAGCTGGAAGCCGCCGCGCTCTACCGGCTGATGACGTGGCTGTCGCCGGCGTTCCCTGTCGGCGGCTTCTCCTATTCCAGCGGCATCGAATGGGCGGTCGAAGCCGGCGACGTCGGCGATGCCGCCTCGCTTCGCGGCTGGCTTTCGACCATGCTCACGGACGGCTCCGGCTTCTGCGATGCGGTTTTCCTCGTGCACGCGCACCGGGCGGTCGCGCTGAACGACATGGAGAACCTCCGCGAGGTCGCCGAGCTCGCGGCCGCCTTCGTGCCCTCGCGTGAGCGTCAACTGGAAACCACTGCACAGGGGCGTGCCTTCATCGAGATCGCGCGTTCCGCCTGGAGCCGCGCAGGCCTCGACGAGGCCGTGGCGCAATGCCAAGCCATCGTCTACCCCGTTGCCGTGGGATTGGTCGGCGCCGTCCATGCGATCCCGTTAAGGCCGCTGCTGCACGCCTTCCTTCATGCCGTGACCTCGAACTGGATCTCGGCGGGGAGCCGATTGATCCCGCTCGGACAGACCGACAGCCAGCGGGTGCTGGCCGCCCTCGAGCCGGTCGTGACGGCAACTGCAGCGCGCGCCTGGTCAGCCTCGCTCGACGAGATCGGCAGCTCCATCTTCCGGGCCGATCTCGCCACTCTCCGCCACGAGACGCAGTATACGCGGTTGTTCCGATCGTGAAGTGCTTGTGCAACCGGCGTCTGGTGCTGCGCGGTGAGGAAATTGGCAGGTGGCAACACGCTGCGGTCGACTAGAACTGATGGTTACCGGTACCCGCTTCCGCGGGGACGACAGAAGGGCAAATGGCATGGCATCGTCTCACGGTCCGCTTCGCGTCGGAGTCGGCGGTCCGGTTGGATCCGGCAAGACTGCGCTGATGGATCTCCTTTGCAAGTCGATGCGGCAACGCTACGACATCGCTGCGATCACGAACGACATCTACACCAAATGGGATGCCGAGTTCCTCGTCCGTTCCGGCTCTCTGACGCCGGATCGCATCGCTGGAGTGGAGACCGGCGGCTGTCCGCACACCGCGATCCGCGAGGATGCATCGATGAATCTCGCCGCCGTCGCCGACATGCGGGCGAAGTTCCCAGGCCTCGATCTGGTCCTGATCGAGTCCGGTGGCGACAATCTCGCCGCGACTTTTTCGCCGGAGCTGGCCGACATCACGATCTATGTGATCGACGTTGCCGCCGGCGACAAGATCCCCTCCAAGGGCGGCCCCGGCATCACCCGCTCCGACCTGCTGGTCATCAACAAGATCGATCTCGCGCCGCATGTGGGCGCCTCCCTCGAGAAAATGGAGACCGACGCCAAGCGCATGCGCGGCGAACGCCCCTTCGTGATGACGAATCTGAAAAAGAGCCAGGGGCTCGACCGGATCATTGGTTTCATCGAGGCCAAGGGCGGGCTCAAGCCGCCGGTCTGAGCGCGGCGCGGCGAATTGATCCGGTCCGCCCCGCTCATCGTTGCCAAATCTATCGGCCAACCCATCAGACGCAAAAAAGCCGCACCGGCTCGGAACAACTTGAGCTTCCAGGGATTTTCTGGAGCCGGAGTGCGTCCCGGCCTGAGGCGCGTTGACGGTTGGTAAAGGGCCAGTATGTCTTGTGATCGTTTCCACTGATCGTTCGATCATTTCTGCCCGCCTCGAGGCGTTCGTTGAGTAGCAGGCCGATTTTTGGATGACTCGCTTTTCCCTCCGCCAACCCTTGATCCTAGAGTGAACGAGTGCTCCGGCTGGGTGTCATCATCGGTGTGATCGCGCTGGTTGGAACGCTACTGTCCGGCTTGGCTGCCTACCGCGTACACGACCAGGAACTGGCAATCGACCGTATCGCGCTCGCGCGCGCCATCGACGTGCATGCAAGTCTTGTCCAGGACCGGCTGACCGAGCGGGAGTTGCTGGCCCGGGTCGCCTCGGGGCTGTTCAGGGCGCCCTCCGTGATCAAGGCCAACATGCTGGAGCCGCTGCGGTCCTCGATCTATGCCTTCAAGACCGATTTCGTGGTGGCGTCCTGGATCGCACGTCTCACGTCGGATGAGCTCTCCGTCGCCCAGGCCGAGTTGCGGCAAGCGGGCTTTTCGAACCCGACCATCCGCAATTACGACGACGCGCCGCTGGACAGGGGCATGGCCAATGGTCCGCTCGACGTGTTGATGGATCTCGAGCCCCGCAATGCCGAGACGTCCAAGTTTCCGGGCGTGGTGCTCGACCGGCAGCCGATCATCGGGCCGATGCTGGCGCGCGCGATGGCCGAGGGCAAGCCTGTCGCGTCCGATCCGACCCCGCTGTTGCGGGCCGACGGCCCGATCGGGATCGTTCTCGCGGCGCCTGTGGTTCCGCAGGGGGCGACTGGACCCGCAGGGTTCGTGACGTTCTCGTACGAGATCGGCCCCCTGCTGCTGACCAATGACGATCTCTCGCTGTTCTCGGTCGCGTTGAAGGACCCGCGCAACGCCTCCGATGAGCTGGTTGCCAACGATCAGGGCGCGGTGACCGGCCGGACCCGCGGACCGGACGATCCGGCGCCCTCGTCGACTCGTACCGTGTCGTTCGGGAATCATGACTGGTCGCTGATCTATTACGCCAAGAGCAACGCGGTCCGGCGGGCGCAGCAGACGGCGGCGATCGTTGGCGTGATCGGACTTGCGCTGACCGGGATCATCTGCGGCCTGTTTGGCTTTGTCGCGTACAATAATCTGCGGCTGAGTCGAGAGATCCAGGTGCGGATCGGCTTCGAGCGTCGCTTGACCGCGGTCATCGACGAGTTGAACCACCGGGTCAAGAACATCCTCGCTGTGATCCAGTCGATCGTGACGCGCACGCTGCGTCACGGCAGCGATATCGATGTCGCCCGCGAACTCCTGATCGGGCGCATCCACGCGATGTCGAACGTGGTCACGCTGCTGAGCGAGAGCCAATGGCAGGGTGTTCAGCTGCGCGGCCTGTTCGAAGCCCGCGCCATTCCTCATGCCGAGCGGATCGCGGTCAGCGGACCTGATATCACCGTGAGCGCCCGCGCAGCGCAGAGCCTTTCCTTGTTGTTCTTCGAGCTCGCCTCGCACTCGGACGAGGGGCTCTCCCTGGTGGGAAAGCACCCGCACATCACGGCGAAATGGGAGGTCACGGGTGACGATTCGGCGGCCGTCTTCCAATTCCGCTGGGAGGAGCTCAACACCAGCGAAGCGACGCGGAGGCCGGACAGCGATTTCGGCTTGATCCTGCTCGATCGCGTCGCGCCGGAGGCGCTGGGAGGCACATCAAAGCGCTATTTCACCGAGGCCAGCTACGTATACGAGCTGACCGCGCCCATGGAGACGGTCATCGACATGACCGAGCGCGATCGCACCGAGCAGCTCTCGGCACCGGTGAAGACGCCGCGCTAGCCCACGCTATCGGCCAATCAGGAGCGGTACCGCGGCAGAGCTGAGGGCGGTGCCCGAGCAGGTCATACGTAACGACACAGAGAGGCGGCCTCCGCTGGAGGTCGCCTCTCTTGCACTGACGAAACGCCTACGGGCGCGGACTAGCCGCCGCTGCCGCCGATCACGGCGCGCACGGTTTCATCCGGGCCGAAGTCCTCGGCGCCTTCGACGTAGAGCAGGGCTGCCAGTTTCGATCGCGCCCGGTTGACGCGGCTCTTGATGGTGCCCACGGCACAGCCGCAGATCGCGGCCGCATCTTCGTAAGAGAACCCGGACGCACCGACCAGGATAAGCGCTTCGCGCTGATCCTGAGGCAGCTTCTCAAGCGCCGCTCGGAACTCTTCGAACTCAAGATGCGCTCCCTGTGAGGGATGCGTCTTGAGCGTCTTGGCGTAGTTGCCCTCCGCATCTTCCACCTCCCGCCGCCGTTTGCGGTAGTCGGAGCGGAACAGGTTGCGCAGGATCGTGAACAGCCAAGCAGGCAGATTCGAGCCTGGCTGAAACGAGTCGATATTCGCCAAAGCCCGGAGAAGCGTTTCCTGCACCAGATCATCGGCACGATCGCTATTGCCACTCAAGGAAATCGCAAATGCGCGAAGACTTGGGACGGCCGCCAGGATGTCGTCCCGCAAAGAATCAGTGAGAGGCATTCACTCCCTCCCGTCGTTTTGGTCGTTGGATCCCCCGCCGCTCTCCACGTGGGATTGTGCTGCCGGCCCGTCCAGCTTGCGGACGAGGTCGGCAAACCGGTCGGGAACCCCCTGACGAACGACGTCGTCGTACATCGCGCGGAGTTGATGACCAATTCTCGATTGGATCTCCGCGTTCAGTCCGCCGGGCTTGCGCGGTGCCGCACTCTTGCTGGCTTGAGACTTTACATCTTTCATGACCTTTTCCACGTTTCCCCGAGAGTTAAGTCCCTGAAGCTTCAAGAATTATCCTCGCCATCAAGGGGGTCTGATGGGGAACTAATGCGACCGGGCCAGAAAAGTTCCACGCATTTGGGGAACTTTTCTCGGCTTCGAGCGTAATCAGCCCATCATGGAACCCGGGCGGAAGCCCAGAATACCTAAATGGAGTGGGGATGAGCCGATCACAGCTAGTTGCTGAACATTTGCCGCTGTTGCGCCGGTATGCACGCGCCCTCACCGGCAGCCAGGGTTCGGGTGACGCTTACGTGGGCGCCATGCTGGAGGCTCTGATCCAGGATCAATCCGTGCTGGACGAGCGCTATGGAGCGCGAGCAGCCCTGTTCCGGCTATTTACTCAGATCTGGAACTCCGTGGCGCTCAATGACGACGCCGAGGTGACGACCCTTCCGATGCCGCCGGAGCGGCGCCTCTCCAACATCACCCCGCTGCCTCGCCAGGCGTTCTTGCTGTTGTCCCTCGAGGGCTTTCCCGAAGAGGAAGTTGCCTTCATTCTCGACGTCGATGTTGCGGAAACCCGCCGGCTGGCAGATGCCGCCGGCCAGGAGCTCGCCGCCGAGATCGCGACCGATGTGCTGATCATCGAGGACGAGACGTTCATCGCCATGGACCTCGAAAGCCTCGTCAAGAATCTTGGCCACAACGTCATCGGCGTCGCGCGCACGCACGCCGATGCAGTGGCGCTTGCGAAGAACAAGAAGCCCGGCCTGATCCTGGCAGACATCCAGCTTGCCGATGGCTCGTCGGGTCTTGACGCCGTCAACGAGCTGCTGCGGACATTCGAGGTTCCCGTCGTCTTCATCACGGCCTATCCGGAGCGGTTCCTGACCGGTGAGCGGCCGGAGCCGGCATTCCTGATCTCGAAGCCGTTCCAGCCGGCCATGGTTTCAGCCGTCGCGAGCCAGGCCTTGTTCTTCCAGCGCAATTCGCGCAACCGGATGCCCAAGCCGGCGGCCTGAGAACGCCCTTAAGCGCGAGATATCTTCGGCGCGTTCCCCAGGGAGCGCGCCGATTTCGTTTGGACCGGTCATCAGCAGCGCGACGGCATCCGTCCCAAACACCATCGGGCCGCGCGTTCAGCGCAGCCTCGTTCAGTCTGGAATCTTCGAAGAATTTTCGACTCTCCCCCAGCTCCGGTCGTTCACCGGGCCCACCCTCCGCTGACAGGCGGCCCCAAGAAGACGAACGGGAACTGCGTTGACCGGGGAGCACAAAAGGATGCGGGGCACCGCCGGCATCACCACGGCAGTGCCCCGCGTCGCCGGTCAATGGGGCAGGGGGAATAACCGGCTGCCGAGATGACGCGCGGCGCCAAGAGTCGTTCCCTGGCGGTCGACATTTTTTCGAAAGAGCCCTTGGAAGTTCACACACGGTTAAGTGATTTCCCCGTCCGCGAACTCAGTTCCGGCGACCAACGTTGAACTGTCGAACGTTTGGGGTGAGGGGAGCAGACACATGTCGCTGACCAGAAAGATCGTGACTTTGGGTACGCTCGCAGCGTCGGCCATGCTGGTGGGGGCGGTGCAGCTGGCGTCAGGGCATGATCTCGCCTCGGAGCTGCCGGTGCCTCAGTCCGACCTCGGCGGGCTCTCCGCTGCCTCGACCAACGTGAACCGTGCTGGCAAGTCTGACCGGGCGGGTTCTGTGGCTGAAGCCGTGCCGACGCGAACCGTGTCAGTCACGCTGTCCGCGTTCGCTGAGACCTCGTTTCTGCTCCGGCTACCTGTCACGAGTGCAGGAGCGCCTGCCGGACAGGTCGGTCCGGCGCAAGGATCGCAAATCATCAGTACGGAAAGCGAGCGGCGCGAGGCGAAGCGCTCGATCGCGTGCGAGCCTTCAGTGTCCGTCCTGACGGAGATCGCAAAGCGGCTGCAGCCTGGTCGTTGTATCACCTGAGGCGATGGCTTCGATCAGGCATCCGCCGACGAGGGAGCAATTACGGTGTGGCACTCCAGGGTCTTGGATGTCCGGGCGTTGAGCGGCTGAGGCAGCTCAGGACTGGAACATATCTGGTTTGCTCCATTCATTCCGCCGGACTTTGGCCTCCCGCTGCCTGCCGGCTGAAGAGGAGACCAAGCGCAAGCCCTCCGACGGCAAGGATGGGGATCAATCGCTTGACGCCGATCATCCGCACCACCTCCAGACCGCCGGCCAACAGAATTGGATCCGCAAGCTGGGAGCTGAGCGCCGAGCGCGCGGTTTCTGCAGCGTGCGACGCGCGCGCAGCAAGCGCACGCTTGCGCACCATGTAGTTGATTGCCGCGATCAAGGTCACGACAAAGAAGATCGCGGCTCCGGTGAGACATGCGGCCACCAGCCCATATCGGTCGAACACCGCCACAAAAGCGGCAGCGCACAGAAAACAGGTCGTCACGAATAGACCTGTCGCGGCGGCCAGCGCGAGGGAGGTCAGCCGGACGGTATGGCCAGTCGATTCCTTGAAGTCTGTGATCAACCGTTGAAACATGTCAGTCCTCCCCGCGTCTGGCGGATGTTGGCCTGCTCGCCAAACTCAAATCGGCGCCGAAGCCGGCGCCGAGAATATGTCGATGCGTCTTCGAGATCGCGGGAGGCGCCGCGCGCGGCGCTCAACGGCGCCACGTCGCGCCGATCAGGAAGCCGAGCCCGAGCGCGAGACCCACGGTGGCCAGCGGCCGCTGTGAGACGACGTCCTCCAGCCGTTCCTCCAACGAATTTGCGGCGTCCTGGGCCGCGCCGAGCATGGCGCCGCCGCGCTCCGACATGTCGTCGAACGCCTGGTCTGCATTCTCGCGCGCCTGGCGATAGCCGCTGCGGGCCTGCTTGCCTGCCTGACCGGCGAAGGCATTGAGCGCGTCGGTGATCTGTTCAGTGAGGGCAGAAATATCGTTCTTCACGGCGTGGACATCCTTCTGCAGGCGTTCGTAGTTCGCTTTGTCGGCAAGGTCTCTCATGGCAGTCTCACCATCGGTCGTCTTCATTCGGGGCTCCCGGGCAAGATGATGTGTGTCATCTCCAAAAACGCGGCCCGTGAGCGGAAGTTCCTCGATCGAAACCGAATTAGTCGGAAGGCAGTTGTGGCGAATCGTCCGGCAGCAGATGTTCTTTCATGATGAGTCCGACGATCAGCAGCGGCGACGCGAGAAAGGCTCCCATCGGGCCCCACAGCCAGGTCCAGAACGCAATTGCAATGAAGACCGCCAGCGCGTTCAGCGCCAGCCGTCTGCCGATGATCGTCGGGGTCACGAAGTGGCCCTCGATGAAGGTGATGCCGGCGAAGATGAGTGGCGCGATCAGTCCGCCGCTCAATGTCGGAAACGCGATCGCGCCGACCAGGATCAGCACGGCGAACATGGCGATCGGGCCGACGATCGGAATGAAGTTCAGTGTCGCGGCAAGCGCACCGAGACCTGCCGGATTGGGCATGCCGGTCAGGGCGCAGGCGAGCCCGGTCGCGACGCCGACCCCGGTGTTGATGAACGTGACCGTCAGCAGGTAGTTGCCGAGATGCAGCTCGAGCTCGTTGAGGATCCGGAGCGTCCGCAGCCGCGCCTCATGATTGCCGAACGTCATGATCAGTGTGCGCCGCAGATCGCGCCAACTGGCGATGAACAGTACGAGCGTCGCGAAGAACAGCAAAAACTCGGTGAAGGTCGGCGAAAGGAATTCGATCGTGGGTTGGACCCAATCGAATTTCGGTAGCTCGAGGCTGGTTGAGGCCTGCGCGCTTCCGGCCCCGATCGCCGTCTGCATCTCATGCCACAGTGACAACAGACGATCGAAGACGTGGAGCTTGGCCTTGAGCTGGGCAGCGAGCTCCGGAAGCCGGTTGGTCCAATCCAGCACCGGCGCCGAGATCAGGCCTACGACGAAGGCCAGGCCCGCCGCAACACCGATCACGATCAGCACAGCGCCTACGCTGCGTGGAATGCGACCCCGTTCCAGGAAATTCGCGGCCGGCGACAGCATCGTCCCGACGACGAAGGCCATCACGATCGGGAGAAAGAACGCCTTGGCGAAATAGAGGACGCCGATGACGCAGATTGCCGCGAGAATGACGAGGGTGATCGCGACGATCTCTGCCCGTCTGATTACGGGAGGTTGTTCGTTGCGGCTTTCGTTCAGGGCAGAGCCGTCGTTGCCGCCGGCCAGGAGCCGCTCGGTGGGAATTACGCGCACCATGGGTTCTCCCCGGACGGACTTTTTACGCGCGCAATTCGCTCGCGTGACGTCCTGCTCGCGCAACAACCGGCGAGGCCACTGTGGGTTCCGTCGCGAGAACGTGAGAACTGCGCGCTTGACGCGCGCGATCCGAACACATCGGAGCCGGAACTGAAGCGTGCCATCTGACGTTGGATCACTCAGTGGCGCATCGCACCGCGATGCTCGTCTCAGAGGGGCATTCCATGACACAGCCAATTGCGGGCCATCGCGGCTTCTCGCGCCGAACCGCATCGTTGATCGCCGGCGTCGCCCTGGTCATGCTCGCACCCGGCATGACTGCGGCTCACGCTCAGAGCCTGGGATACGCGCCGCTCGAGCAGCAGGCGTTTCCGCCCGACGAAACCACCAACCCCGCGGTCGCGCAGCATGAGGACGCTCTGCTGCCGGATCGGCTGCGCCGTACCATTATCAATTTCGGCACGCGGGAGGCGCCTGGCACGATCATTATCGATACCGGCAACACCTATCTCTATTACGTGCTCGGCGGTGGCCGCGCGCTGCGCTATGGCGTCGGCGTCGGTCGCGAAGGCTTCACGTGGTCGGGCGTACAGACGGTCACGCGCAAGGCGGAATGGCCCGACTGGCATCCGCCCGCACAGATGATCGCGCGCCAGCCCTATCTGCCGCGCTTCATGGCCGGTGGACCGGGCAACCCGCTCGGGGCGCGCGCGATGTATCTCGGCTCCAGTGAATACCGCATCCATGGCACCAACGATCCGACCACGATCGGCAAGTTCGTGTCGTCCGGCTGCATCCGGCTCACGAATGAGGACGTCGCCGACCTGTTCAGCCGTGTGCAGCTGGGCACGAAGGTCGTCGTGCTGCCGAAGAACGGCTCTCTGCAGGCTCGGACGGCACCCGATCGCAGGCAGGTCGCTGCACCGCGCATGACGGCCGTGCCGTCGGGGCGGCAGGCGATGTCGCTGTCCGTCGCAGCCGTCAATTGATTGGGACGTGAGATCATGAACAGCCGACGAACATTCGCTGGTATTGCAGCGGCGGCCATCGCAACAACGGGCGCGCTCGCCCTGCCGACCCAAGCAGGTGCGCAGGATTTCTTCTCCGCGCTGTTCGGCGGTTTCAATGCGCCGCAGCGGCAGGCGCCGCAGCCTTACGTCCGCATGCCGTTTGCAGATGAGGCACCGGCGCCGCGCTCCGCACCGCGCGGCGAGGTCACATATCGAAGCGGCGGCGGAGGCAGCCAGGCGTGGTGCGTCCGGACCTGCGACGGCCGCTACTTCCCGCTCGGCGCTACCGGCGACCAGAGCAAAGAGGCGGCCTGCAACAGCTTCTGCCCGGCGGCCAAGACGGAGATCGTCTATGGCAGCGTCATCGACGGCGCCGCCACCGAGAGCGGCAAATCCTATTCGGCGCTGCCGAACGCCTTCCGCTATCGCACCGATGTCGTCGACGGCTGCACCTGCAACGGCAAGGATCATTTCGGTCTCGCCAAGATCTCGGTCGACAACGATCCGACCTTGCGCAAGGGCGATGTCGTCGCCAGCGATGACGGCCTGAAGGTCGCCAACCGCAGCGCCGGCCGCAAGAGCGCCGAGCTGAACTTCTCGCCGGCGCCGGCATCGCTCCGCGCGAAGTACGAGCGGGCCCCCGTGATGGCGTCGGACTGACCTCCCAGGATCTTACCGCCCTCCTCGAAATCTCAGGCCGCGCGGATCTTGCCGAGGAAATCCGTGACCTGATGACCGAGGTTCCGGCTCTGGTTCTCCAGCGTTTCGGAGGCGTGCCGCACGTTCTCGGCGGCTGCCGCCGCCGCGTCGGCGTCCGACTTCACGCCGGTGATGTTGTCGGAGACGTTCTTGGTGCCGTCGGCTGCGAACTGGGTGCTGCGCGAAATCTCCTGCGTCGCCGCACCCTGCTCCTGCACGGCGGCGGCGATCGCGGTGGCGACCTCGTTGACCTCGCCGATGATGCCGCCGATGCGCTTGATCGCCTCGATCGCATCATTGGCGACGCGCTGGATGTCGGCGATCTGCTCGGAAATCTCGTCGGTCGCCTTGGCGGTCTGGCTCGCCAAGGTCTTGACCTCGGAGGCGACGACGGCAAAGCCCCGGCCGGCCTCGCCGGCGCGCGCCGCCTCGATGGTGGCGTTGAGCGCCAGCAGGTTGGTCTGCGACGCGATGCTGTTGATCAGGCCGACGACCTCGCCGATGCGGTTGGCCGATTGAGACAGTCCCTGCACGGTGCCGTCGGTCATGCGCGCCTGATCGACCGCGCGGCTGGCGATGCCGGCGGCATGCGCGGCCTGCTTGCTGATGTCGGCGATCGAGGCATTAAGCTCCTCGGCGGCGGAGGCGACGGTCTGCACGCTCATCGAGGCGTCGTCCGAGGCCTTCGCGGCGACCTCGGCGCGGGCGTTGGTCTGCCGCGACACGTTGGTGAGGCCGGCCGACGTCGCCTGCATGTCGGTGGAGGCGCGGCCGAGCTGCTCCAGCGAACTACGCACCAGACTTTCGAAGTCCGCGACATAGGTCTCGATCGCGCGCTGGCGCGCTGTCGTGGCGGCATTGCGTTCGCGCTCCTGGGCCTCGATCGCGAGCTTCTCCTTGGCCTGCTGCTTGAACGTCTCGAGCGCGTTGGCGAGCGCGCCGATCTCGTCCTGGCGCTGGGTGTAGCCCGTGTCGACGCCGAGGTCGCCGCCCGCGACCGCAAGCATGGCATCGCGCATCCTGTGCAGCGGTCGGATGACGCGGCCGCTGACGGCGGCCATTGCCGCGCCGCTCAGGACGATGGCGACGAGCAGCAGCACCAGCTGGAGCATCAGCGACTGCATCGCAGCGTCCTGCTGTGCGCCGGAATGCTCCCTGGCGGCGTCGAGCGCCGCCTCCGCGAGCGCGACCGCGCTCGTCATCTTGTTCACCGAGAACGGACTCCACTGATACGGCGTCAGCTCAGGCTTCTCGCCTTTCTGCAACGCTGCGATCAGACGTTCGCGAAGGCCGGTGTACTCCGGACCGAAATAGGCCTTCTCCGTGTTCGGCAGCGCTGCAGAGAGCGCGGGCGACAAATCCATGCCGGAGGTCGCGAGCTGGACCGCCTTCCATCCGGTCTCGACCCCGCCCACCAGCTTGGTGTAGGCCAGCACCTGCTCGGGCGACACCTTGCCGGCCGTCAGCCCATTGCTGACGATGAGGGACGCCTCGCCGGCCGTGTTGCGCATCAGCCAGGCCATCTGCTTGATCATCAGCAACTGGTCGATAGCTGCATTCTGATGGTTGACGCTGGCGGCGGCATTGCCCGCGATCTTGTCGAGCAGGGCCAGCAACGCGTCGAACGTCTCGCCATATTCTTTCGGCAGGGCCGGCCGGCGGGCTGCCTTCGGCTTGACGATCTCGGACCAGAATTCGGCATGCTCTGCGGTCAGGGTCTTGTTGAGCCGATCAAGCTGGGCGATCTGGCTCTGGCTTTCTGCGAACTCGATGCCCTTGAGCAGCTCCAGGCTGCGATTCAGCGCCGGCACGTAGATGTCGCGGGCGGAGCGCAGAAATTTTTCGGTATCGCCATCCATCGTCTGGTCGGCGTTCAGGACCCGGATCGTGGTCGAACGGTCGCTGCGCATGCTGTTCATGGCCTTGAACATGGTGCCCGACACCTCGGCAACCCGCGCAATCCGATGCGCGGATTGCAGCCTGTTCCAGGAATTCCAAGCGTTCATCGAAAAGATGGCGACCACGGCGACGGCGGCCGTGACGATCACCGTCTGCAGCAGCGAAGAAATGGTCAGGCGATTCAGCATGTTGATCTCCGATCCGCTGCATTCGACCGCAAACCGGTAAAAAACTTGGATGAGGGTTGCGTCCGTGGAACTACGGAGACGGCCTCTGCGCCGCTCAAGTTCCGAGCATGGAACCGCGGCGGCTGATATGGGTTAACAGTTCCTAAGCCAGCGCATCCTCCATCTCGTCCAGGGGCTTTCCATGCTCGTCAGTGCTCTCGTCACCTTTCTCGTCGTCATTCTCATCCTCTATCTGATCAACCTGCTGCCGCTCGACGGCCGGGCCAAGCAGATCTGCCGCGTCATTGTGATCGTGCTCGGCGTGATCTCGCTGCTCAGATACATCGCGGTGATATGATCCAGCATCATGTTACCTCCTGCGGATCAAAAAAAGCCCCGGCAGATCGCCGGGGCTTTTCGCATCAAGCTTGTGCTTTGGCCTCGCGGCGCCGTGCCGTGAGAATGTATTCGGTGTAGCCGTTGGGCTGGGTGCGGCCCTCGAACACGAGGTCGCTTGCCGCCTTGAACGCGACGCCGTCGAACGACGGGGCCATCGGCTGATAGAGCGGATCGCCGGCATTCTGCTTGTCGACCACCACAGCCATGCGCTTCAGCGAGTCCAGCACCTGCTCCTTGGTGACCACGCCGTGGTGCAGCCAGTTGGCGAGATGCTGGCTGGAGATGCGCAAGGTGGCGCGGTCCTCCATCAGGCCGACATCGTGGATATCCGGCACCTTGGAGCAGCCGACGCCCTGGTCGATCCAGCGCACGACATAGCCGAGAATGCCCTGGCAGTTGTTGTCGATCTCCTGGCGCACGTCGTCCGGGGCCCAGTTCGACTGCGACACCGGGATGGTGAGGATGTCGCCGAGCCTGGCGCGCGGGCCACCCTTGGTAAGCTCGTCCTGGCGGGCATGCACGTTGACCTGGTGATAGTGCAGCGCATGCAAGGTCGCCGCGGTCGGCGACGGCACCCAGGCGGTGGTGGCGCCGGCCTGGGGGTGGCCGATCTTTTGCGCCAGCATGTCGGCCATCTTGTCGGGGGCGGCCCACATGCCCTTGCCGATCTGGGCGTGGCCGGGCAGGCCACAGGTCAGGCCGGTGTCGACGTTCCAGTCCTCATAGGCCTTGATCCAGGCTTGCGCCTTCATCTCGTTCTTGCGGATCATCGGACCCGCTTCCATCGAGGTGTGGATCTCGTCGCCGGTGCGATCGAGGAAGCCGGTGTTGATGAACATGATGCGCTTGGACGCGGCCTGGATGCAGGCCTTGAGGTTGACCGTGGTGCGGCGCTCCTCGTCCATGATGCCGACCTTCATGGTGTTCTCGGCCAGGCCGAGCATTTTTTCGACGCGCGCGAACAGCTCCACCGTCAGCGCCACCTCGTCCGGGCCGTGCATCTTCGGCTTGACGATGTAGATCGAGCCGGTGCGGCTGTTCTTGACCTTCGACTGGCCCTTGAGGTCATGGATCGCCAGCAGGCCGGTGACGGCGGCATCGAGCAGACCCTCGGGCACCTCCGCGCCATCAGCGTCGAGCACCGCATCGGTGAACATGTGGTGACCGCAGTTTCGGATCAGCAGCAGGCTGCGGCCATGCAGGGTCAGGGTGCCGCCGGACGGCGTGGTGTAGCTGCGGTCGCTGTTCAGCGCGCGGGTCAGCGTCTTGCCGCCCTTTTCGAAATCGGCCGACAGCGTGCCGTTCATCAGGCCGAGCGTGTTGCGATAGATCAGCACCTTGTCCTCGGCGTCGACCGCGGCGACCGAGTCCTCCATGTCGAGGATGGTCGAGACCGCGGCCTCGAGGATCATGTCGGAAACGCCGGCCGGATCGTCCTTGCCGATGATGTGGCTGCGGTCGATCACCACCTCGACATGCAGCCCGTTGTTGGCGAGCAGGATCACGGAGGGGGCATCGGCATTGCCCTGGTAGCCTGCGAACTGCACGGCGTTCTTCAGCGCGGTGGCGTTGCCGCTCTTGAGCTTGGCCGCGAGCTGGCCTGCGATGACGCTGTAAGCGGTGACGTCGGTGTGGCTGCCGGTGGCGAGCGGCACGGCGGCATCGAGGAACGCCTTGGCCTTGGCGATCACCTTGTCGCCGCGCGCCTTGTTGTAGCCACGGCCGGCTTCGCTCGGATCATGCGGGATGGCGTCGGTGCCGTAGAAGGCGTCATAGAGCGAGCCCCAGCGCGCGTTCGCGGCGTTCAGCGCGTAGCGGGCGTTGGTGAGCGGCACCACCAGCTGGGGACCGCAGATCTGGCCGATTTCCTCGTCGACATTGGCGGTCTCGACCTTGTGCGTGGCCGGCTCCGGCAGGAGGTAGCCGATCTCCTTGAGGAAGGCAGTATAGGCGCCAAGGTCGAAGGCCTTGCCCTTGTTGGCGAGGTGCCAAGCGTCGATCTTGTCCTGCAGCGCGTCGCGGAACGCGAGCAGTTCGCGGTTCTTCGGGCCGAGGTCGCGCACGATGCCCGCGACGCCCGCCCAGAACGCGTCCGGATCGATGCCCGTCTTCGGCGCAGCCTCCTTGGCGATGAAGTCGAACAGGACGGGGGCGATCTTCAATCCATGGGCATCGATGCGGGTCATGATGAGACGTTTCTCTCGGGTAATGGCGACGTTGCGCGTGTCTTGGGCATGCTGAAAAAACCGCCTCCGGGGCGGCGTGTGCAGTGCATTTAGCGCCAAAGCAGGGGCCGGGGAAAGGGGGCAGGGGTATCGCAAAAGGTGGGGGCGGGGTGGGGTCGAGGGCGGTGGCGATGCGATCCGGACGATCGGGCAGTTGCAAAAACCGGCCGTATGGAGGCCGCTCTCTCGTCTTGCCAGGCTGTCGACCCTCCCCCTCCAGGGAGCCGGGCGATAACAGGTGAAATTGTGGAGGCGCCACCCATCTCACTGACGTCGCATCTCATGAGGCTTCGTTCTCGCGGCGCACAGTTGCGTCCGAGCTTTGCGAGCTTGCCGCCTCTCATGACGAGAGGCGCAGGGAAGGCCGGGCGCTGGCCGCGCCCGTGGCCCGCCTGCAGAAAAAATGCAGGCGGCAGGAACCACAGGTCTGGCCTGAACACCCGGCCCTCCCTGCGCGATGGCTTTAACGGCTGCTCCGTGCTCTCCCCGGGGACCGGCGTTTTTGCCCCCGTCATCCGCAACACCGTCGTCACGGACTTGGCATCAGCATCGGGATGCCAGGACCACACGGCTTGACCGTGCGCGCCGGATCGTTCGTCGGCATGAATGATCACGCTGCGACCCGACGCGCCCACCGCATCCCGCACCCCACGTTCGTGACGATCGCGAAGCGCCCCTCCTGGCGGGCACGGGATGACTCAACGGATAGCATGATTTCTGGAAAAAAGAAATACAATTTTCCGTCTCCCGCGAGACTTGTCGTTACCTTCAGGTGCGCGCTGCGCGGCGGCAGGGTCGAGTGGATCAAGCGAGCGGAGCGAACGAGCCGCTGCAGGCGGAGTCGGACAAATATGAGAACCGGACGGACCTGATGGGCCGTTGCACGAGGGCAGATGAGAATGGGAAACGTGCTCCGGCGAGCGCAGGTATCGTGTGGTTGATCGCCAAGGATTGCAGAGTAGTGAGGCTGCTCGTGCCAGGAGTTTTGGGCGCGCGGCAGGGAGCAAGACGACATGCATTCGCCAGTTGCAAGAAGCCGATAGCGGGCGCTCTGATGGAGCGCCCGCTCTTGCACGGACGTGAGACTAAGCGACCTTCGGGACAGGCAGCTCAGTGACTGTCGGCAGCACCGTCTTGATGCGGATGTTGCGGAATTGCACCTTCGATCCGTCGTGATGGTTCTGCAGCGCGAGGTGGCCGCGAAGGGACCGGGGCTTGGGATCCGTGAAGTCGTTCACGAGCACGTCGTTAAGCGTTACTCTGATGCGGTTCCCGACCGCCTCAATCACGAACTTGTTCCATTGCCACGGGCCCTTCGCAACATCGGCGCGGGTCGGCGCGTTGACGTTGTAGATGGCCCCGGTGCTCCGCAGCGGATCGTTCTCGATGTTCTGTTCGGAGTTGTATCCGCGCGGATCGATCTGGATCTCATAGCCCTGGTCGATGGCAGCCATCCAATCATTCGAATTCGAGCTGTTCAGGTTGGGCACGCGGATGAAAACGCCGGAGTTGTCCGTCCGGTTCGCGTACTGCCATTCGAGCTCGAGCACGAAGTCGGAGAAGCTTTCGCGCGTGTACCAGAGCAATCCGGGTCCCCCAACGGACTCGAGAATGTCATACACCTGCAGGAAGCCGCCGGCTCCGGACATCTGCCAGTCTGCCAAACTCCTGGTGTACAGCGGCTTGAACCGCGCCAAAGGCGTGGGCGCCAGTGCCGAGATGACGGCCGCGCTCGTTCGACGGGCGAGCGTAAGGCCCGTCAAAGACGGATTGGCCGAGCCGACCGTGGGGAATAGGGCAGGGCCGGCAACGTAGGCGTTCGAGATGTGATGGAATCGCCCACTGGTGTCCGTGATCGACGTCGCTGGATCGTCTCCCATCCACAGCGTGCCCGCTTCGTGATGCGTGTTGCCCAACTGGTCCTTCGTGGTGGCAAACGGATCGGGCGGCGGTGCGCTCTGCCAGCCGCCATTGTACAGGTACTGGACGTCGCCGGCGCTCTTGCCGAGGCGCTCGGCCAGCTTGACAGCTGCCGCCGCGAGTTGGCGCCAGGCCGCGTAGTCATTGGAGGTCGGCGTGAAATTGACCCACGCGCGTGCGCTCGTGCCATCGTTTTGAAGCGGATCGGCTGCATTGGTCAGGTTCACGAAGCTGGTGACGCCGCCCGGGCCGGCTCTCTTGTCGCCATCCATTTCTCCGAGGCCGCGAAAGACGATTGCCACCCAATCCGGGTCCTCGTTCGAAAGCAGGTTCCGCAACAAGTCGATGTCGGGCACCATCGTCCACATCGTCGCTTCCGGGTTCTGTCCCTTCTCCGCCGATGCGAGCACCTGGACGTGATAGCGGCGTTTGCTGCCGTCGGGGTTGGTGATCTCGCCACGCACGATGGCGCCGCCCTGCTCAAGCGCCTTGGGCGCGCCGAGTCCGAGCGCGCTGCGCTTGACGCGCACGGTCAGATTCGTGCGCAGATGCGCCATGAAGTTGGCACCCATGCCATAGTTGCTGCGCGTCGTCGGGAACGACTCGAGTGCCAGCCGGGTCGATTCGATCGTGCCCGCCGCCAGGATGACCTGGCAATCGGGACTAAGGTTTGTCGGAACGGACAGCGATCGAAACTGACCATTGTAGGTGAGATCGATGCCGGTGACGCTGCCGGCGGTTGTTTTCAGGCGGATGACGTGACAGCGCGGAACAAGGAAGAAGCGCCGCCGCGAGTTATCGTTCAACGTCCATCGTTTCGCGATGTCGTCCCGGATGCTTTCGAGCAGCATGGGTCCGCTGCTGAACTTGTCGAAGGAAAACAGCCCGGGACCCGGTGCGCTCGCCTGCACCGCGATCGGTGCCTCTTCGATCATGTCGACCGTCACATTGGGAATGATCGGGTTCGCGCCGGTCGTCACGGCTTGTAGATTTGCGTTGATCGCCGCGTTGAGCGGACCCGATAGATAGTCCGCCTTGTCCTGAACGCCGATCTCGGCCTCGACGTCCGGATAATTCGCTGTCAGGAAATCGCGCGCGCCTTTCGGCCACGCCGCCAGGTCAGCCGGCGTGAGCCGCGGCGACCAGCCGCCCCAGAACAGCGACCGGCCTCCCGGGCAATAGGCCAGCCCGGTGAACGGCTCGTTGCTGTGCCAAGGAACGCCCCAGACACCGTTGCGCGCGCCTGGATCTTGATCGTTGCGCGTGACCAGCGCGCTGTCCGGCGGATTTAGGCCGAGATGCGGCAGGTTCTGCACGTGCGTTGAAACGAGATAGCCCCCTGCGTCGAGCAGGAGTATCCGGAGGTTCTGGTCGGCTCCGCCGCGATAGATCTTGTTGGCGACATAGGCGCCGAACATGCCTGCGCCGATGACCACCACGTCGAACGGCCTGCCGCCGTTGTTGGCGGCCTCGTCGAAGGTGCTGCACACGTATCTGCCGAGCAGATCCCGCGAGAAGTCGGTGTCCTGGATATCGACTGGAAAGGAAGGGTCTTGCCGCAGAAAGGTAAGCATCTGATTTCCTTTCGAAGCGTTGAGATCGCCGCTGTGCGCAAGACGGTGTCGGTCTGGCCGTTCGCTTTCGATCGCTGGGGCGCGCCGCTGCGGCGAAGCAGAGGACGCGCCTCGGGGGTCAAGCGAAACTCGTGGCAAGGACCCTGTCAGACGCTTGGAGCGCGATCGCGGAGCAAGATATGGCAGATTGTCCGGGCGAATGGTGAACCGGTTCACACATCGTTTGATTCCGGCTCCGTGGTTCCCGCGCGCAATCTCCGGCGGTCGTCGCAACGCGCTGCGCCTCGTTCGGCTCCAAGAACAAGCGAGGGCGAGACGGCGGACCCGCACTGTGGTTCCTGCAGGCTGCTCCACAGCAGCACATGGCGCGCCGGAACGACAGGATGCGGTTGTTGCCGGTAGCCATCGCCGACATCGCCTACCAGAACAAGGCTGTCATCTACGATCTGTTGTTCAAGACCCCGGCCGAGATCCTGACCACGGTCGCCGCCGACCCCAAGCACCTCGGCGCCCGCATCGGCATCAGCCTCGCGGCGCAATCAGCGTCCGAGCTTTGCCAGTCATCAGCCCTCTTCGCAACAGAGGGCGCAAGGAAGGCCGGGCGTTGGCCGCGCCCTTCGAGGAAAATCCGCGCTTCTGAAGCGGACATCAGGGAATAAAAATTGCGCCCGCGTGCACGACGTAGCCGGCGAGAAGCAGTAGCACCGAATGCCGGTGGTTGGCCGATCGCCAGGCGGTGATGCCAGCGCATTCTGAGGGGCGGACGCCTCCTGCTGCGCACGGGACCCCCGACAGTTATCCAATTGGAAAACTATTGTTGACAGACGGCCGCGGCGCGTCCATAGTTAGCTGCATGGATAACTATTCTCCTCGCCTCGACAACGTCTTCAGCGCGCTCTCCGATCCGACGCGGCGCGCCATCATTGCGCGGCTCTCGCAAGGCGAGGCTTCCGTGGGCGAACTCGCTCAGCCATTCGACATGGCACTGCCGAGCCTGATGAAACACATACGCGTGTTGGAGACCGGCGGCCTCGTCGAGTCGGAGAAGCATGGCCGCGTCCGCACCTGCCGCCTGATGCCAGGCGCCATGAAGGGGGCCGAGAACTGGCTCGTCGAGCAGCGCGCCATCTGGGAAGCCCGCCTCGACCGGCTCGAGTCTTATATCGCGACGCTCGAGAAGAAACCGCCAGGGAAAGGGCGTCGTGACCGATCCGCCCAACCACACACGACATCCTCAAAGCACAGGAAATCGCCATGACCTCAACTCCGGACACCGCCCTCGCCCATTGGGATATCGAACGCGAGATCGTTCTCTCGCGTGTCATCAACGCAAAGCGCGATGTCGTCTTTGCTGCCTGGACGGAGCCGGTGCATTTGCAGAATTGGTTCGGGCCGGCGGGGTTCAAGATCGAAAGCAGGGAAATCGACATTCGCGTCGGCGGCATCTGGCGCTTCGACATGGTCGCACCAAACGGCCAGCGCTTCTCCAATCGAATGCGCTTTCGGCGCATCGAGCCGCCGCACCTGATCGAGATCAATCATGGTTCTGATATCGATGACGATCCAGCCCGTTTTCGCACCACGCTTACGTTCGATGAGCAGAGCGACGGCAAGACCGTGATCACGCTGCGGCAACTGCATCCGACCAAGGCACAGCGCGACGGGGCGATCGGCTTCGGCGCCGTCGAGTACGGCTACCAGACCCTGGACAAGTTGGCTCGGCATGTCGAGATCGCGACAGATCACCTATAGCGGCTGTTGAGCCCTGAATGACACCCCAGGTGAGGCGCTAGAGGAAGCGTCTCACGAAATTCAGCGCCGCCTCCGCCACCTCGCGCCAGCCGCTGCCGATGGTCAGCGCGTGACCGCGCCGCGGAAGTTGGACAAGCTCAGTGACGGCGTGCTGATTGCGCTTCTGCCGTTCATAGGCCGCGCGGGCGACCGATGGCGGCACGGTGTGGTCGCGCTCCCCGGAGATGATCAGCAACGGTCCACGTTGGCCGGCGTTGGCCGGGTCTTGCGGCACCGGCCAGGCGGATCGCAAGGCCGAGACGGGCAGGGGCAGTCCCCCGCGAAACGGGGCCGGATCGATCGCCACCGTCGCGGCCGAAAGCCCTCGCCCGGCGAGGGTCTGCGCGATCAGCCCGCCGAGCGCGTGGCCGACG
>JBARNF010001054.1:0-3273 GCA_049802835.1 Bradyrhizobium sp. | reverse complement strand
TGATGGTGTTCTACGAGCGCGCCTCGGGCTCGCGCATGCATGCGGCCTATTTCCGCATCGGCGGCGTGCATCAGGACCTGCCGACGAAGCTGATCGACGACATCGATGCCTGGTGCGATCCGTTCCTCAAGGTAGTGGACGATCTCGATCGGCTGCTGACCGGCAACCGCATCTTCAAGCAGCGCAACGTCGATATCGGCGTCGTTACGCTGAAGCAGGCCTGGGAGTGGGGCTTCTCCGGCGTCATGGTGCGCGGCTCGGGCGCAGCCTGGGACCTGCGCAAGGCGCAGCCTTATGAATGCTATGCCGAGATGGATTTCGATATTCCGATCGGCAAGAACGGCGACTGCTACGACCGTTATCTGATCCGCATGGAAGAGATGCGCCAGTCCGTGCGCATCATGCGGCAGTGCATCCAGAAGCTGCGCGCGCCCGACGGGCAGGGGCCGGTCGTCATTGCCGATAACAAGATCACGCCGCCGCGCCGTGGCGAGATGAAGCGCTCGATGGAAGCGCTGATCCATCACTTCAAGCTCTACACCGAGGGCGTGCACATTCCGGCTGGCGAAGTCTATGCCGCGGTCGAGGCGCCGAAGGGGGAGTTCGGCGTCTATCTCGTCGCCGACGGCAGCAACAAGCCGTACAAGTGCAAGATCCGTGCGCCTGGCTTCGCGCATCTGCAGGCAATGGACTTCCTGTGCCGCGGCCATCTGCTCGCCGACGTGTCGGCCATTCTCGGCTCGCTCGACATCGTGTTCGGGGAGGTCGACCGCTGATGGGCCATGCGCCGATCCAGTTCGATCGTGCTTCAGGGGCGCTCGAAGGGGCGAACCTCTGGGAGCGCACGGCTGCATTGGCGCTTTCGACCGGCTCGAAGATCTCCTCGCACTTCGCCCATCGCGGCTACAACCGCTGCGCCAACCTGCTGCGGATGGCGCTGCCGGAGCGCGACATCGCGGTGAAGCTCAACCATGACGCCGTGTTCGAGTTTCCCTATGGTGATGGCTACTGGAGCAAGCTGCTCAACCGCGCCTATCACTACGAGGACGAGCTTGAGCTTTTGTTTCTCGGCACGATCGATGTCGACTACACCTTCATCGATGGCGGTGCCAATTACGGCTACTGGTCGGTGCTGGTGTCGAGCGCGCCCTTTGGCGCGCACAAGGCGATCGCGATCGAGCCGTCCGCGGCGAACTTCGCCAAGCTCGCCAACAATGCCAAGATCAATGCCGGCCGCTTCGAGGTGATGAAGTGCGCCATCGGCGCCAGCCGCGGCATGGCGCATCTGACCGGCACCAAGCACGAGGCGTTCAGCATCGCGGGCGGCGGCGCGGGGGGCGAGCAGGTGCCCGTCATCGCGCTCGATGATCTCATCGACGATGGCACGGTCCAGCCGGCCGGCAAGTATCTCATCAAGCTCGATGTCGAGGGCGTCGAGATCGAGGCGATCAGGGGCGGTGCGCGGCTGCTCGCGACCGACAGCATGATCCTTTGCGAGGAGCACGGCCAGGACCGCAATCACACGGTGTCGCGCTATATCCTCGACGAAACGCCGATGCAGCTGATGGTCTACGATCCCTCGAGCCGCCGCTTCGAGACCGTAACCGAGCTTTCGATCCTCGACCGCATCAAGGTGTCCGCTCACGTCGGCTATAATGTGTTCGGTACCGCAAGTGCCTTCTGGCAGAATCGCGTCGCAGCGCTCAATGCAGACGCCGCGCGCCGCATGCAATGAAAGACTGAAGAGCCATGTCCGTCCGCCGTCTTGCCCCGAAGGAAGCGCAGCCCGCGAGCTTCACGTTCACGGATGAGAATCTCGCCTTCGCGAAAGCACAGGTCGCGAAATATCCGGAAGGCCGCCAGGCCTCGGCGGTGATTGCGATCCTGTGGCGCGCGCAGGAGCAGAGCGAGGGCTGGGTGTCGGAAGCTGCGATCCGCGTGGTCGCCGACATGCTCGGCATGCCCTATATCCGCGTGCTCGAGGTGGCGACCTTCTACACGATGTTCCAGCTGCAGCCGGTGGGCAAGAAGGCGCATGTGCAGGTCTGCGGCACCACGCCGTGCCGGCTGCGCGGCGCCGACGACCTGATCGAGGTCTGCAAGCATCGCATCCATCATGACCCTTTCCATCTGTCGAAGGATGGTGAATTCAGCTGGGAAGAAGTCGAATGCCTGGGCGCCTGTGTGAATGCGCCCATGGTGCAGATCTGGAAAGACACCTATGAGGACTTGACGCCGGAGAGTTTCGGCAAGGTGCTCGACGGGTTTGCGACGGGCAATCTGCCCGCTCCGGGTCCGCAGAACGGCCGCCAGTTCTCGGCGCCTGCCGGCGGGCCGACCACGCTGAAGGAAAAGACATGAGCCGCAACCGGACACGTGTTGCGGCCTTGACCGACGGGACCGCCGCGATGAAGAACTGGCGCTATGTCGCGCTGCATACGATCGCAGCGGCCGCTTTCATTTTCGTGCTGCAGCGTTTCGCGCTCAACGCGTCGCTGGAGTCCAGTCTGCTGTGGGCTTTGGTGTTCGGCGGCTGCGCCGCCTTCATCGCCACCATGCAGTCGAACCGCTGACACTGAGGAAGCCGTCTGATCATGCTCGAGGACAAGGACCGCATCTTCACCAACCTCTATGGCCTGCATGATTGGGGCCTCGAAGGCGCGCGCCGCCGCGGCGGCTGGGATGGCACCAAGGCGATCGTCGACAAGGGCCGCGACTGGATCATCAACGAGATGAAGGCCTCCGGCTTGCGCGGCCGCGGCGGCGCCGGCTTCCCCACGGGGCTGAAATGGTCGTTCATGCCGAAGGAATCGACTGACGGCCGGCCGAGCTACCTTGTGGTCAATGCCGACGAGTCCGAGCCCGGCACCTGCAAGGACCGCGAGATCATGCGGCACGATCCGCACACGCTGGTGGAGGGTTGCCTGCTCGCGAGCTTCGCGATGAATGCCCATGCCTGCTACATCTATGTCCGCGGTGAGTTCATCCGTGAGCGCGAGCGGCTGCAGGCGGCGATCGATCAGGCCTATGAAGCCAACCTGATCGGCAAGGACAACATTCATGGCTGGCCATTCGACGTCTACGTCGCCCATGGCGCCGGCGCCTATATCTGCGGCGAGGAGACCGCGCTGCTCGAAAGCCTCGAGGGCAAGAAGGGCCAGCCGCGGCTGAAGCCGCCGTTCCCCGCCAATGTCGGCCTCTATGGCTGCCCGACCACGGTCAACAACGTCGAGTCGATCGCGGTGGCGCCGACCATCCTGCGCCGCGGTGCGG